>JBFLWP010000003.1:166872-288165 GCA_040757595.1 Nitrospirota bacterium
TCCCTGGCCGAGGGGGAGAGCGAGATCCGCGGCTACTGTCCGGGCGAGGACTGTCTGAACACGGCCCGCTCGTTCCGGGCGATGGGCGTGCGGATCGGGGAAGAGCCGGACCGGCTGCGCGTCTCCGGCAAGGGCCTCTGGGGGCTCGCGGAGCCGGAGCAGCCTCTGGATTGCGGCAACTCCGGCACCGGCATCCGCCTCCTGACCGGGCTCCTGGCCGGGCAGGATTTTTTCACGATCCTGACCGGCGACGAGTCCGTCCGGCGCCGTCCGATGGGCCGCGTCGTCAAGCCGCTCAGAGAGATGGGCGCCGTCATCGCCGGGCGCAAGGGCGGCTCGCTGGCGCCGCTCGCCGTCACCGGCAGCCGGCTCCGCGGGATCGTCTACGCCTCGCCCGTGGCCAGCGCCCAGGTGAAGTCCTCGCTGCTCCTGGCCGGCCTCTATGCGGAGGGGACCACCAGCATCACGGAGCCGCGTCGGTCCCGGGACCATACGGAGCGCATCTTCCGGTTCTTCGGCGTCCCCGTGAAGGAAGAGGGGACCACCGTGTCGATCCAGGGACGGCCCTCCGTCGGCTGGCCGGGCCGGACCGTGCTCGTGCCGGGGGACTTGTCGTCTGCGGCCTTTTTTCTCGTCGGGGCGACGATCGTGCCCGGCTCGGACGTGACGATCACGGGAGTCGGAGTGAATCCTACGAGGACCGGCCTTCTGGAGACCCTGAAAGAGATGGGGGCCGACATCCAGGTGTTCAACCAGCGGGAGGAGGCGGGCGAGCCGGTGGCGGACTTGCGCGTCCGCTCCGCGTCCCTGCGCGGAACGAGGATCGGGGCCGATCGCATCCCTCGGACGATCGACGAGTTTCCGATCCTGTGCGTGGCTGCGGCCCTGGCCGAGGGCGACACCGTCGTCTCCGGTGCGGAGGAGTTGCGCGTCAAGGAGAGCGACCGGATCGCGACGATGGCGTCGGAGCTGCGCAAGATGGGCGTGGCGGTGACCGAGCGACCGGACGGGTTGGTCATCAGCGGGTCCGGCGGCCGTCCCTTCCGCGGAGCGGCTTGCACGAGTTACGGCGATCACCGGGTGGCCATGTCCCTGGCTGTGGCCGCGCTGATGGCTGAGGGGGCTTCGCAGATCGCCGACACGGCTTGCATCGAGACCTCGTTTCCGGGGTTTGAAGGCAAGCTGTTGGAATTATTGACAAAGTCATGACAAAGACTATAATGCACCCCCACCGGGACGCTGGGCGGGCTGCTGGTGCGAGTACGCAGCAGCGCGAACGGCGGTTCGTCGTGACGATTGACGGACCGGCCGGGGCCGGCAAGAGCACGGTGGCGAAGCTGCTCGCGTCGCGACTGAAATACCTCTACCTCGACACCGGCGCGCTCTACCGGGCCCTGGCCTGGAAGGTGCGCGAGCGGGGGATCGATCCGGCTCAGAGCCAGGCCGTGGCCGCGCTGCTCCCCTCGACCAAAGTGGCGATGGAGGACGGGCCCGGGCGCCCGCGCATTTCCGTGGACGGGCGGGACGTGACCGAACAGATTCGGACTCCGGAGATCAGCCGCCTGGCTTCCATCGTGTCCGCGATTCCGGCGGTGCGGGACTGGCTGCTCCCGATCCAGCGGCAGATCGGCGCCGCGGGCGGCGTGGTGGGGGAGGGGCGGGACCTCGGCACGAAGGTGTTCCCGGCCGCCGACGTGAAGTTCTTTCTCGACGCGGACGTGGAGGTCCGCGCCGCGCGCCGTCACCGGGAGTTGGCGGCGTCCGGACACGTCGCGCGTCTGGACGAGACGCGCCGGGAGATCCAGACCCGCGACACCCAAGATCGTTCCCGGGAGGTCGCCCCGTTGATCCCGGCGGCGGATGCCATTGTGATCGACACGTCCGTCCTGGGAGTGGAACAGGTCGTGGAGCGCATGCTGGCCGTGATCGCGACCAGGCTGTGAGTGCGGTTGTCTATTGGTTTCTCTGGCTGCTGTTCGGCCTGATCGCGCGGGTCTGCTTCCGGTACCGGGTGGCGGGACAGGCCCACGTTCCCAGGGACGGTGGGGTTTTGGTGGCGGCCAACCACGGCAGCTACCTGGACATTCCGCTCCTGGGCATTGGGATCCCCAGGCGGGTCGCCTTTCTGGGACGTCAGGATCTGTTTCCCATCCCGGGACTGCGGTGGGCCTGCCGACAGTTGGGCTGGATTCCGATCCGGCCGGACCGGCTGGACCGCGAGGGGTTCGGCAAGGCGATCGGGCTCATCAAGGAAGGCCGGGCGGTGGTGATCTATCCGGAGGGCACGCGCACGGTGGACGGCCGGTTGCAGCCGGGGAAGCCGGGGATCGGCGTGATCGTCGAGGAGACCGGCTGTCCGGTGGTGCCGGCCTATATCGAAGGGGCCTTCCAGGCTCTGCCGCCCAGGGCGTCCCGGGTTCGCTTCCACCCGGTCCGGGTCACCTTCGGGGAGCCGATCGACTTCTCGAAGGACGCGCAGCAGTTGAAGGGCAAGGAGTTCTATCGTTACGTGAGCCGAACCGTGATGGAACGGATCGCCGAACTGGGCCGGGTGGCCCCGCCGGCGGGCCCTCCGCAGGGACGGCTGTCCGATCCCATAGCGCTGAGTGGGGCCGGACATGGACAACCATCAGCACCCGACCGTTGTCGGTAAAGCAAAGGATTAGGATCAGAAGCATGGATACGGCGTCGAAGCAGACAAGCGAGCAGATGGACCGGGGGGCCCTGGCCGCCCTCTACGAGGAAACCTTCCGCAATTTCGAGGAAGGCACGATCATCGAGGGCCGCGTCGTCGCGGTCAGCAAGGACCGGGTGGTCGTGGACATCGGCTACAAATCGGAGGGCATCATCCCGGCCGACCAGTTCTCCGGCGAGGAGCTGGCCGCCCTCAAGGTCAACGACCGGCTCCAGGTCTACATCGAGGAGCGCGAGGACGCCGAAGGCAACCTCATCCTGTCCAAGGAAAAAGCCGACAAGATGAAGGTCTGGGAGGATTTGGAGAAGG
Organism: Nitrospirota bacterium; assembly: GCA_040757595.1. NCBI lineage: Bacteria > Pseudomonadati > Nitrospirota > Nitrospirota bacterium. The sequence continues at coordinate 169,877 of JBFLWP010000003.1, forward strand.
CCTTCAAGGAGGAGCGGGTCGTCGAGGGCCGCATCATCTCCCGCATCAAGGGCGGCATGATGGTGGACATCGGCGTCAAGGCGTTCCTGCCCGGTTCCCAGATCGACCTCCACCCCGTGCGCGACCTCGACTCGCTGGTCGGCAAGACCTTCCCGCTGAAGATCATCAAGATCAACCACCGCCGCGGCAACGTGGTCGTGTCGCGTCGGGTGCTGCTCGAGGAGACCCGCGACCGGAAGCGGCAGAGCACGCTCTCCACCCTCAAGGAGGGCCAGTTGATCCAGGGCACCGTGAAGAACATCACCGAGTACGGGGCCTTCATTGACCTGGGCGGGATCGACGGCCTCCTGCACATCACGGACATGTCCTGGGGACGGGTCGGCCATCCGTCCGAGCTGTTCGTGATCGGGGACAAGGTCGAGGTGATGGTGCTCAAATACGACCGGGAGACCGGCCGGATCTCCCTGGGGCTCAAACAGAAGACCGCGGATCCGTGGACGAACGTGGGGGCCCGCTATCCGGTCGGCACCCGGGTGCGCGGCAAGGTCGTGAGCCTGACGGACTACGGGGCCTTCGTGGAGCTGGAGCCCGGCGTCGAGGGGCTCGTGCACGTCTCCGAGATGTCCTGGACCCACGAGGTGCGGCACCCCTCCAAGCTGGTCTCCGTGGGCGACCAGGTCGAGGCGGCCGTGCTGAACGTGGACCCCAACAACCGTAAGATCTCGCTGGGCATGAAGCAGACCGCCCCGAATCCCTGGGACATGATCGAGTCCAAGTACCCGCCCGGCACCCGCATCGAGGGGAAGGTCAAGAGCCTCACCGACTTCGGCGCCTTCATCGGGCTCGACGAGGGGATCGACGGGTTGATCCACATCTCCGACATGTCCTGGACCAAGCACGTCAAGCACCCCTCCGAGCTCTTCAAGAAGGGGCAGAAGGTCTCGGCGGTCGTGCTGCGGATCGACAAGGAGAAGGAGCGGCTCTCGCTCGGCTACAAGCAGCTCTCGCGCGATCCGTGGGAAGAGGAGATCCCGCAGCGCTACAAGGTCGGGGCCGGCGCGGATGGGAAGGTCTCGAAGATCACCGACTTCGGCGTGTTCGTGGAGCTGGAAGGCGCGGTGGAGGGGTTGATCCACATCAGCGAGATCGGCCTGGAGCCGCACGCGCGCATGGACGAGAAGTTCAAGGTCGGCGACCAGGTGTCCGCCAAGATCATCAAGGTGGACCGGGACGAGCGCAAGATCGCGCTCAGCCTTCGCGAGCATCAGTTGGATTCCGAGCGGCGCCAGGTGGACGAGTTCCATGCCAGCCAGGGCTCGGTGGATCAGACCCTGGGTCGTGCGGCCAAGAAAAGCAGGAAGCGGGGCGACGGTGACCAGGAGAACGGCTGAGCCGGCGCCCGCGTCGAAAGCGATCGGCCTGCGCCGTGAGCGCACGTGCCGTAGACGGGGCGGAGGAGCCCCGGAGCCATGACCCAAGACTCCACCCAGCAGCCGCCTCGACGGTTCAAGCCTCTGCGGCTGCTCTTCTGGCTGTTGGTCGCCGGATTCGTGCTCACGATCCTGGCCAACGTCCTGGGGCCGGACATGGATCTTTCCGGCGAGGATCGCGTTGCGCTGATCCGGGTCGAGGGCGTGATCCTGGACGCCCACCAGACGGTCAGCGACCTGAAGCGGTACGCGGAAAGCCCATCGGTCAAGGCGATCGTGCTGCGGATCGACAGCCCCGGCGGCGGGGTCGTCCCCTCGCAGGAAATCCACGACGCGGTCAAGCGCGTCCGCAACAAGAACAACAAGGCGGTCGTCGCGTCCATGGGGACCGTGGCGGCCTCGGGCGGCTACTACATCGCCGCGGCGACGGACCGCATCATCGCCAATCCCGGCACGCTGACGGGCAGCATCGGCGTCATCATGGAGCTGGCGAACCTGGAGGGGCTGCTCAAGAAGATCGGCGTGGAGAGCGTGGTGGTGAAGAGCGGCCAGCACAAGGATATCGGCTCCCCGTTCAGAAAGATGGACGAGTCGGACCGGCGGATCCTGCAAGCCGTGATGGACGACGTGCACCGGCAGTTCATCGAGGCGGTCGCCGAGGGTCGGGCGTTGGACGTGCGGGACGTGCAGCCGCTGGCCGACGGGCGCATTTTCACCGGCCGGCAGGCCGTGGCGGCGAAGCTGGTCGATGAGCTGGGGGACCTGGAAGACGCGATCAGGCTCGCGGGCGAGATGGGCGGGATCGAGGGAGAGCCGAAGGTCGTGGAGCCGAAGCGGCGGTTTTCCATTCGCGAGCTGCTCGAGAGCCACCTGTTCGGGTCGCTCCCCCGGTTGGATTTCCAGACGGGAGTCAGCCTCAAATACCTGATGGCGTTCTGAACGCGGAGCACTCAGCCTTGAGCGAGCGGCGCTCGAAAACCCGAAGGCTGTGTCTCCAAGCTGGCCGCTGGCAGCTCAGAGAGGAGGCGGAGGAATGACGAAGGCACAGATCATCGAACGGGTGGCGGCGGAAGTTCCCACGTTGACGAAACGGCAGGCCGAGATCGTGGTGAACACCATCTTCAACAGCATCCGCAATTCCCTGCAGAAGGGGGACAAGACCGAGATCCGGGGCTTCGGAAGCTTCCGCCTGCGCGCCCGCCGGATGAAGGAGGGCCGCAACCCCAAGACCGGCGCCACCGTCTCCGTGCCGGCCAAAAAGGTGCCTTTCTTCAAAGCCGGGAAAGAACTCAAGGAACTGCTGAACAAGTAACCGCGGCCCTCGCCGCTGAGCGGGTCACGATGGGAAGCTACGACGCAGGGGAATCGGCTGCCACCTCAGAAATCGTCTGGACCGAGGAGGCGCTCAAACGCATGGAGCGGGCCCCGGTCTTCCTCCGGGGCATGGTGAAGAAGCTGGCCGAGAAGAAGGCTCGGGAGCTGGGCTACGGCGAGATCACCGCCGAGATCCTGGACCGGTTCAAGAGCCAGATGATGGGGCGCATGGGCGGAGAGGCCGGCATGGCGGCCGCCGCCGCCCAGATGGAGAAGGGGCAGCTCCCTTGGACCGCCGCCGCGCGGGAGCGGCTGGAGACCGTGCCCGAGTTCATGCGGCCCATGATCAAGCAGATCGCCGAGGAATTGGCGGCGGAGGGCGGTCACCTCGAGGTCAACGTCGAGCTGTTCCAGCGGGTGGAGGCTTTGGGTGATCGGGAGGAGCAGGCCCGGCCGCCCATGGAGTGGACCGAGGGCGCCCTGGCCCGGCTCCGGGACAAGATCAAGCACTCGCCGCCCATCGCGATGGACTTCGTGGCCGACATGCTGAAGCGGGACACGGAGGACCTGGCCCGTGAGAAGGGGATCGCCCAGATCGACGAGGCGGCGCTGAGCCGGCTCTGGGACGCGCCGCAGGAGCGGATCGCCTGGACGGACGAAGCCTGGAAGCGCCTCCAGACCTCCCCGGACTTCGTGCGGAGCGGGATCAGGAAGGCGGCCGAGCGCCGGGCCCGCAAGCTGGGCCTGAAGGAGATCGATTCTGAGCACCTCACGAAGTTCCGGAACGAGGCGATGATGAAGGCCGTGAAGCGCATCCGGAGCTTCGGCTATCAGGAGCTCACGTTCGACGCGTTCGAGACGGCGCTCCAGAAGACCAAGCGTCTGCAAGGGAACGAGCAGGCCGAGAAACGCCTCGAGGAAATCCGGCAGCACTTCAAGAATCCGGAGACCAAGAAGCCGGAGGGCGGGACGCTCGGCGCCGAGCTCATGGACCGGTTCCGTCGCTATCTCAAGGGGGAAGGCCCCCTCTAACAGGACGTGAAAGGTGAGACGTGAAACGTGAGACCTGAGGCTCAACGTGTTCACCTTCCTTCCCTCTCGATCCGGTAGCTCTTACCGTTCACGTCTCACGTTTCACGGTCTCTGCAGGCTGGCCCTGGCGGTCGTCCTCCTGGCCGGTTGCGCCACGGGGCTCAAGCGCGACGGCGAGTGTCTCGCCAGCCTGACCCCGGCGTACCTGGACGCGCAGGACGAGCTCGCGCGGTTGGAGGCCTCCTGGCGCGAGGCGCTGCGCCGCCGCGACGCCGGGCTGAACCGTCCCATTGCCCTGTTCCCCGCCAGCCCGGTAGCCCTGACCGCGTCGGCCCCGCTCACGCCCGACGAATCGGCCTCGCTCGCCTACCAGCGGCTGCGCGAAACGCGGATCCGTTACCAGCCGATGTTCGCCTGGTACGATCGTGTCTATCAGCGCGTGCAGGTGCGTCTGGACGAGGAGCGGGTGCTGTCCGATCTCCGGATGGTGCTGCTGACTGGGCCCGGGGTCGTCTTCTATCCGGTGATCCGCTGGAACGTCCGTTCCGTCTTCTGGGACGGGGTTGATCCGGATTCGGAATCCGATCCCGTGACCCGGTTTTGCGCCGACCGGTTGAGGAGCCCCGGGACCCCCGTCACTTCGACAGGGCCCGGCCGTTCCGGAAGCGACGAGGGAACCGTGCTGGCTGGGAACGTCGGGAGGTAAAGCGGGACAAGTGGTGGAGGGACGTCCCTACAGGAGGACAAAGAGACGTCAGTTACTTCGGGGCACAACCGAAGTAAGCAACCTCCACCAAGTTCAATAAACCACGGCCCAGGCCTGATTCGCAAGGCCCGTTCCGGCGGCTCTCCAGGCCTTCAATCCGGTCGTCGGGACGGAATGAGGAGGCTGACCGCCGGGCTCAGTGGGCGGCGGGCTGCTGGGGCCAGAACTTGTGGCGGATCTGCGGCAGCGGGACGTTGTCGAAGTTCGGGATGTCGTACAGGCACCGGTCAATGATGGCCACTTCCTCAGGCGTGAATTCCAGCACGACCTTCTTTTTCCAGAACTGATCCAGCGTGAAGTAGTCGCCTGACTGGGGCTTTTCGGCCAGGAGCGCCTGCATCTTCTTGAAGCCCTCCGTATCCACCCCCGGAATCCGACCCTTGTTTCGGTCGATGCACCATTTCAACACTTCGGCGACGCCATACATCGTCAATTCGATCTTCACCGTTTCCGCCATCGGTTCCTCCTGGATGCCCGTTGCCCTGAAATCGCAACGGGCCAGGGCGCATTCTATCCCATTCCGACGCTCATCTGCCAGAGGGAACCTTGCCGGAAGGCCGGTGCCACCGGGTGGATGGGCTCGGGACCACGGCCGCCTGCTCGTTGCGTCCTGTTGGAGGGGTCTGTATACTCTCCCCACATGATCGGGCCTCTGGCAAGCCCTCCCGCCACCAGCAGGCGTGACCTTGAACGGCGCCCCATGCCAAGCTACGAGAGACATCGGTCGATTTTTGCCCGCCGGCCGCGCCGTAACGGGATTCTGCTGCGCACGGGGCTCGCACTGGCCCTGGCACTGACGGGCGGGTGCGTTCAAAAGGACGCCTACGTTCCCCCGGACCTCTTCTACCTGTTTGCGACCTACCAGGTCGGCAAGAACCCGACTTCGATCGCGGCGGCCGATTTCAACCAGGACGGCCTGACGGATCTCATCACCACCAACATCGCCCACAATTCCCTCTCCGTCCTCTTCGGCAACGGGGACGGGACGTTCAAGGAACAGGTTCAGATCGAGGCGGCAAAGGAGCCGCGCGCGCTGGCGCTCGGAGACTACAACGGGGACGGGCGCGTGGACTTGGCGGTGGCCTGTTCGGGCAGCGATCAGGTGGCCGTGTTCCTAGGTCTGGCGAACGGCGCATTCGGCTTGGGCCAGCGATATACGGTGAACAAGACACCGGTCTCCGTCGCCGGCGGGGACTTCAACGGAGATCAAAAGCCGGACCTCGCGGTCGCCTTACGGAACGACAAGATCAAGGTGTTGCTGGGGAACGGGGACGGTTCGTTCGCGGAAGGGGCGCTCTATGAATACGGCGACACCCCGACATCGATCGCGGCCTCCGATCTGAATCGGGACGGAAAGCCGGACCTGGCCGTCACGAACGGCGGTCCGATGAGCAGCGCGGTCTCCATCTGGCTCGGCAACGGCGACGGCACCTTTCAGAAGCCCACCGACTACCGGACCGGCAAGCGCCCCCTCGGGGTGACGTTCGCGGATTTCAACAACGACCAGCTGACCGATCTGTTGGTCATGAACGGGGAGATGGACACGTTCACGATCTTTCTCGGCAACGGCAACGGCACCTTCCAGGCCGGCAAGGAGGCCGGGGCCGATGCGGGACCGGTCTACGGCCTCGCCCGCGACTTCGACGGAGATCATCTGACCGACGTGGCGATCGTCAACGTCCAGTCGAACGACCTGTCCATCCTCTTCGGTCGCGGGGACGGCACGTTCCAATATCCTCCGATGAACTACAAGACGAAAGGCGGGCCCTTCGCGATCGCCCTGCTGAGCCTGACGGCCAGGCAGTCCGAAGAGCCGGGACTGGCCGTCGCGAACAACGGAACCGGGAGCATCTCGATCTTCCTGCATCGCGGGCTCAAGGCGCAGCACCAGCCGAGCGCGTCCGGCCATTCCTGAGCCTTCTCGTGCCTTGACAGGCAATCATCGGTCGGCTAGATTCGCGCGGGCCCCGGCTTTATGGGAGTCGGGGGACGCCGGAGCGGGAGCGCGTTCCGCAATGAGGCGGTTTCTCTGGTGGTTCGGCATGGGGTCGTTGACCACGCTCGCGGTGCTGATGGTGCAAGGCGGGGTGCGGGACCTCCTCTACGACACGCATCCCGGCGGGAGCGGGTTCTTCAGCTTCGCGATCACGATTCTCGGCGGCGGCTTGCTGGCCGGCTGTCTGGCGTTGATCCTGGGTCGGTTACGTTGAAAAGGAGCGATTCCGCTTGACAGTCCAGCTGGGGCAAGGTAGAAGCAGCGAGCAAGCGCGCCGTACCCACAGGACGGGCTCAAGGTTTGAACGCCTTCAGCCGACAACGGAATGCATTGCCTGAAGTGCAAGGGCTACATGATGGTCGAGCGGCACTATACGCTGCTCAACCGCCGTCTGTACGCGCGATGCCTCAATTGCGGGTTCTGGCTGGACCTGGCCGATCTGTTGCGGTTCTTTCACAAGGTGCTCGACAGCGCGGTGCGTGGTGCGAAGGTTCGTGAGACCATCACGTTGTAGCCGTTCATTGACCGGGTTCTGCGGGAACCTGCTCGGCCTGGCTTGCGCGACAGCCGTCATGGCCGCGATGGCGCCGGCGGCGTCACGAGCCGAGACCTCCCCCCTTCCCTCTTACGCCGTATCCCACGTGGCCTCCGCGTCCGCCGCCCGGACCGCACGCATCGAACGCCACCGGGCGCTCCGGCCGTTCCACGGGTTCCGTTACGCCGCCAGCGGGGTGTTGCTCAAGGATCTGGCCACGGGCCGGACCCTGTACGAATTCGGCTCGGACCAGCGGCTCTCGCCGGCCAGCTTAACCAAGATCATGTCGGCGCTGGTGATCCTGGAGCAGGGGCAGCTCCAGGACTCCGCCACCGTGAGCCGCAAGGCGGCGACCGCGCACAAGATCCGCCTGGGGCTCCGGTCCGGCTACGTCTTCCGCCTGGAGGATCTGCTCAAGGCCATGCTGATCACGTCGGCCAACGACGCCTGCCTGGCCGCAGCGGAGCACGTGGCGGGGTCGGAGGAGCGCTTCGTGGACCTCATGAACGAAAAGGCCGCCGCGCTCGGGCTCACGGACACCCACTTCAGCAACGCCTGCGGATTCGACGGCCCGTTGCACTACTCGACGGCGGCGGATCTGGCGAAGCTCAGCGAGGTCGCTCTGCAGCACCCGGTCTTCCGATCCCTCGTGCGGGAAGAGGCGGAAGTCATCACCGCCCTCAACGCGAATCGGACCTACCTGCTCAGGAACACGAACCGGTTGCTCGGCCGCCTGCCCGGCGTGGAGGGGGTGAAAACCGGATTCACGTCGCGCGCCGGCCGGTGTCTGATTGCGAAGGTCTCTCAGGATGGAAAGGAACTGCTCCTCGTGCTTCTGAACGCCAGGCGTCGCTGGAACACCGCATCCAGTCTGATCCATTACGGGCTCGAGCGGCTGGATCAGCCGCTGCCGACCTTGCGGTAGAGGCGTCGGGCTTCCCCGCGCTCCCGCCCCGTTCTCTTCCCCGTTCAATTTGTCGAGAAACTCTTTGAGACAAGCTCGGGCCAGGACCGGCTGCACGGGCGGAGCAGTCCTGTGGACGGGTCAGAGGGAGACGGCGTGACGTCCGCCTGCGACGGCGGCCGGGCTTCGCTACGGGGCGGGTGAAAATTCGATGTTGACGTCCTTGCCCAGATAATTCACCAGAAATCCCTGCTTTCCATAGTTCAGCACGGCGCCCATCACGTTTTCGTCCCCGGAATCTTCCTTTCCCAGGATCTTCCGGACTTCGTCCGGGCTCTCGCTGTTCAGCACGTTGCGGAAGACGCCGCGTGTCTTGTAGGCGAATCGATTGTTGATGAAGATCAAATCCACCTTCCCGTCCATGAGGCGCACCCCGGCCATCGGTCCGGTCGGTTTCCGCTGGTCCAGGAGCAGGATGAACGTGCCCTCCAGCTCGCTCTTCACCCCCGGGATCTTTTCGTTCACGAGGATGTCCATGGCCTTGCTTTCGGGATCGCCGAGCTTGACGCCGAACAGGGAGACCTCCGCGCTCTTGATTTGCTTGGGGTCCATGACGTCGGACTTGGTCAGTTCGTAAGACTCGGCCCCGGCCAGGCCTCCCGTCAGGAACAGCGTTGCGAGCCCCAGCGAGGCGCACCACAGCGGCCACCGTCGTGCTTCCATCGAATCCTCCCTTAGCAGGCCAGCAGATGGGATGACGGGCAGAATGACCCCGGAAAAAGTCGCGCCATTGTAGCCGACGAGGTCTCCACTTGCAAGGCGGACTGCCGGCCTTCTACAGGTTGAGATTGGCCAGGATCGTTTGCACGATCTCGCCCACGGACTTGCCGTCGGTCGGCACCACGTGATCCGCCGCAGCTCGGTACTTGGGCTCCCGTTCCCGCAGCACCTCGCCGATCTCCTCGACGAACGACTTGGTGCCGGTCAGGGACGGCCGCTGCGTGTCGCCGCCGATGCGCTCGGCGATGGTGCGGACTTCCGCGGTGAGCCAGAACAGGCGGCCGTTGGCCTTGAGGCGGTCCACGTTCTGCTGTCGCAGGATCGCGCCGCCGCCGGTGTCGATGACCAAGCCGTCCTGGCCGGCCAGTTCGCGGCACACCTCCGACTCCAAATTCCGGAAATGCTCCCAGCCGAACCGCTGGACGATCTCGGGGATGGGCAGGCCGGCCCGTGTGACGATTTCGGCGTCGGTGGAGATCAAGCGGCGCTCCAGCCGCTGGGCCAGGGCTTTTCCCACGCTGCTCTTGCCGGTTCCGCGGTAGCCGATCAGGACGATGTTCATCGGAAGTGGGATTCGAGCACGGCCCGCATGACGTCGGAGGGAGCGGTCTGGCCGGTCCAGAGCTCGAACTGGCCGACCGCCTGGTTGAGGAACATCTCCAGTCCGGGGATCGTCCGGCAGCCGGCCGCCGCGGCCTCCCGAAGCAGCCGCGTCTCGCGCGGGTTGTACACGATGTCCATCACGGTCAGCCGCGGATTCAGCAGGCGGGCGGGCACGCAGGTCTCGTCGCCCTTGGGGTGCATACCGGTCGGCGTACAATGGATCAAAATGTCGGACCGGGCGATGGCGGCCCGGAGACGGTCGTCGGTGATCGGACCCTCCTCCGCGCGCAGGTCGGTCCGATCTCTCAGGTCCTTCACCAGCGCCGACCGCTCCTTCTCGTCGATGCCCAGGATGCTCAACGCGCCGACCCGCTTGCCGGCTCCCAGGGCGAAGGCGATCGCCCGCGCCGCTCCCCCGGAGCCCAGCATCAGGATCCGCGCGCCTTCGAGCGTCACGCCGGCCTGCTCCAGCGCCAGGACCGCGCCCGACGCGTCCGTGTTGTAGCCCGTCAGCCTGTCCCCGTCCACGACGATCGTGTTCACCGACCCGATGTGTCTGGCGGTTTGCTCCACCTCGTCCAGGAAGGGGATGATCGCGACCTTGTGGGGGATCGTCACGCTGAAACCGCGGAGGTTGCCGAGCGCCCGGATGCCGCGAACGGCGCCGTCCAAATCTTCCACTTTGAAGGCCAGGTAAACGAAGTTCAGCCCCAATTTCTGGAACGCGGCGTTGTGGATGAGCGGGGAGAGGGAATGGTCCACCGGGTTGCCGAGCAGTCCGCAGAGCTTGGTCTTGGCGTTGATCTCCATCTCCCCCTTCGTCTATTGGGCAGTCATCCCGCCGTCAATGGGGAAGATCGCGCCCGTCACCCAGGCGGATTCATCCGACGCCAGGTAGAGGATCAGCTTGGCCACCTCCTCCGGCGTGCCCGGCCTCCCGAGCGGGTACATGCTCATCGCCCAGGCCAGCTTTTCCGGATCGCCGATCAGCGGCGCCGCCATCGGCGTGTCCACCAGGCCGGGGCAGATGGCGTTGCAGCGGATGCCCTGCTTCGCGTAGTCGACGGCCAGACAGCGGGTCAAGGCGTCGAGGGCCCCCTTCGTCGCACTGTAGGCGGCGGTCAGCGGGATACCGACCAGGCCGGCAATCGAGGAGATGTTGACGATGGAGCCGCCGCCCGCTTTCAGCAGCTCGGGCACGGCGGCCCGGGTCATGCGAAAGACGCCGGTCAGGTTCACGGCCAGAAGATCGTTCCACGTCGCGTCGTCCTCTTCGTGCAGCTGCTTGCCGAAGGCCCCGATGCCCGCGTTGTTGACGAGGATGTTGAGCGCACCGAAGGCCCGCACCGCCTGCGCCACCGCCGATCGGGCGTGGGCTTCGTCGCTGACGTCGCCCGCCACGGCCAGGGCCCGGCCGCCCGCCTTCTGGATCGCCCCGGCGGCCTGCTCCAGGGGCTCCTTGCGCCGCCCGGTGACGACGACCGCGGCCCCTTCCCGGGCGAACAACCGGGCGGTCGCCTCGCCGATGCCGGTCCCCCCGCCCGTGACCAATGCCACCTTGCCCGTCAGTTTCATGGACGCTCTTGCCCCTCCCGTTCCCGATCGCCCTCGTCCGCTCCCTCTTCCTCAGGCCGGGGCTGGAGCCGGTCGCCTGCTGAGCCGCCGCTCCAGAGGCCCGGCTCGACCTTCCGGGCAACCGTGATGAATCCCGAGTGCGCCACCATCCGGTGGTCGGGGCGCACGCTCCGGCCCTGGATGTTCCACGTGCGCAGCAGGGTTTCGAAGGTCTCGATCAGTCCGAACACCGCAGCCCGTTCTAAAGCTTCCACCGTCTGCATGACCTGGGGCACCGTCGGCACGTAGCTCAGGAAGAGCCCGCCGGAGCGGAGCGCCCGGACCGCATGGGGCACCACCCGCCAGGGTTCGGGCAGATCGAGGACGATCCGGTCGAAGGTCCCGTCCGCTTCGGCGATGCCCTCGTAGATGTCCTGGCGTCGGACCGCCAGGGTCGGCGTCGGTCCGAGGTACCGCTCGATGTTCTTCATCGCCGTGCGGGCGAAGTCCTCGCGTGCTTCGTAGCTCACCACGCCCCCCTGCGGTCCGACGGCGCGGAGCAGGGCCATGGTCAGGGCTCCCGAGCCGGTCCCGGCTTCGAGCACGCGGGCTCCCGGGTAGATGTCGGCCCAGATCGTGATCATGGCCAAGTCCTTGGGGTAGATGACCTGGGCCCCGCGGGGCATCTTCAGCACGTATTCCCCCAGGGTGGGCCGGACCGCCAGCATCCGCCGCCCGCGGGAGAGCGTTACGAGCGATCCGTCCGCTTTGCCGATCACGTCGTCGTGCGCGATCGTTTCTCCGCTCAGTTGGAACGTTTCCCCGGCCTTGAGCGTCACGGCGTACTGCCGTCCCTTCTTGTCCACCAGGTGAACGCGCTCTCCGTTGCGCAAATGAGTCATGGTCCGCCATTCTAGCCCGGACGATTCCCGCCCGTCTACTGACGCCGCGGGCTCGTTTCTTGACACCCTGGGACGCGGGCCGTATCATCGGCTCTGACGCGGGGCCACTCTTTATCCCCTCCCATCGCGGCCCGGCGCGCCCAATCGAAGTCGGCGATGGGGCCTTCCATGATCAGACGGCGTTGCGCGTTCATCGTTTCCCGATCGGCCGTGGCCGGGCTCGTGCTCCTGGCCGCTGCCTGCACGGGCGTGGCGCACGCCGGGGGAGCGCAGCCGGTCGTCGTGGCCACCTACGACGGCGTCGTCAACCCGGTCACGGCCGAGTACGTACACGACGCGCTGGCGTTCGCGGAGACGAGCGGCGCGCAGGCCCTCATCGTCCGGTTGGACACGCCGGGCGGACTCGATACCTCGATGCGGGTGATCATCAAGGATTTCACGGGCGCGCGGCTGCCCGTGGTGGTCTACGTGGCGCCGTCCGGAGGGCGGGCCGCCTCAGCCGGCGTCTTCCTCACGTTGGCGGCTCACGTCGCCGCCATGGCGCCGGGCACCAATATCGGCGCCGCCCACCCGGTGGCGATGGGCGGGAGCGAGATGGACAAGACCATGAAGGAAAAGGTCGAAAACGACTCGGTCGCCTACATCAAGTCCATCGCGGAGCAGCGGGGGCGAAACGTCGCCTGGGCGGAGGATGCAGTGCGCAAAAGCGTATCAGCCACGGAAAAGGAGGCCCTGGCCCTGAAGATCGTGGATTTGGTGGCGGACGACCTCGACGGCCTGCTCGAGAAACTGGAGGGGCGGACCGTCGCGCTTGCCACCGGGTCCGTGGTGCTCAAGACGAAGGGGGCGACGGTGCGCGAGTTCCCGATGGGGTGGCGGCTGGAGCTCCTCCAGACCCTCAGCGATCCCAACATCGCCTACGTGCTCATGACGATCGGAACGATCGGGCTGCTCGCCGAGCTGTACAATCCCGGCGCCATCCTCCCCGGCATCGTGGGCGCGATCAGCCTCATCCTGGCCTTCTACTCGTTCCAGTCGCTGCCGGTGAACTACGCGGGCGTGCTGCTGATCCTTCTCGGGATCGTGCTGTTCATCCTGGAAGTCTCCGTGACCAGCTACGGCCTGCTGGCGATCGGGGGCGTCGTCTCGATGATCCTCGGGTCGCTGATGTTGGTGAAGGGCGGGGCCCCGTTTCTGCAAATTTCCTGGGCCGTCATCCTGCCCGTCGTCGGCATGGCGGCGGCCTTCACCCTGCTGGTGGTCGGCATGGGCATCCGCGCGATGCGGCGCCCGCCGCTGACGGGAGGGGAGGGGATGGTGGGGATGATCGGGGTCGCCAAGACGGCGGTCGCGCCCCAGGGGCGGGTTCTGGTTCACGGCGAGTTGTGGGACGCGGTCAGCGACCAGCCGGTGCAGCCGGGAGAGCGGGTGGAGGTCACCCGGCTGGAAGGGCTGACACTCCACGTGAAGCCCGCGTTGAGAAAAGGGGAGGCCTGACATGAATCTCATCTTCAGCCCGCTCACGGTTCTGATCCTGTTCGCGCTGGTCGTCGGCATGGGGTTCCACGTCCTGCGGGAATACGAGCGGGCCGTGATCTTCCGGTGGGGACGGCTGGCCCGCGGCCTCGTGGGAGGCACCGGGCCCGGCGTCGTGATCATCATCCCGTTCGTCGACAAGCTGGTCCGGGTCAGCCTGCGGACGGTCGCGATGGACGTGCCGCCCCAGGACGTCATCACGAAGGACAACGTGACGGTCAAGGTGAACGCGGTCATCTATTTCCGCGTGGTGGACCAGCAGCGGGCGATCGTGGAAGTCGAGGACTACCTCTACGCGACCTCCATGATGGCGCAGACGACGCTCCGCAGCGTGCTGGGACAGAGCCAGTTGGACGATCTCCTGTCCAGGCGGGACGAGATCAACACCGAGTTGCAGCGGATCATCGACCAGCAGACGGAGCCCTGGGGCGTCAAGGTCACGGCCGTGGAGGTCAAGAACGTGGACCTGCCCCAGGAGATGCAGCGGGCCATCGCCCGGCAGGCGGAGGCCGAGCGGGAGCGCCGGGCCAAGGTCATCCACGCCGAAGGCGAGTACCAGGCGGCCCAGCGACTGGCCGAGGCGGCTGGCGTGATCAGTCAGAATCCGGTGGCCTTGCAGCTCCGGTATCTCCAGACCCTCGTGGAGATCGCCGCCGAAAAGAATTCCACCACGATCTTCCCCGTCCCCATCGACATCATCACCCCGCTCATCAAGGGGCTGGAGCGGAAGGCCTAGGCGGAGGACCTCTGCGGGCGGGGACCTGACGACCATTTGGAGCGAGTGAGCCATGGCCAAACGTCAATTTGCGGTGATCGGGCTCGGCCGGTTCGGCTACAGCGTGGCCGAGACCCTGGTCAGGAAGGGATGCGAGGTCCTGGCGATCGACCTCGACGAGAGCAAGGTGCAGTCCATCAGCGACCTGGCGACCTTCGCGGTCCAATGTGACGCGACGGACGAGCGGGCGCTGCGGGCGGTCAGCACCCAGAACGTGGACGTCGCGGTGGTGAGCATCGGCGAGAACATCGAGGCCAGCATCCTGATCGTCCAGGCCCTCAAGGAAATGGGCATCAAGACCGTCATCGCCAAGGCCGTGACCAACGCCCACGGCAAGATCCTCACCAACCTCGGAGTGAGCGAGGTCATCTACCCGGAGCGGGACGCCGCCGTGCGGCTGGCCCACCGGTTGGTCTCGCCGAACGTGCTCGAGTACCTGGAGCTGGCGCCCGGCTACAGCATCGAGGAAGTGACCGTGCCGGACCGGCTCGCGGGGCTGCGCCTCGGGGAGACCATGATCCGCGAGCAGCACAAGCTCAACCTGATCGGGGTGAAGAAGCAGGTGACCAGGATGGTCAAGGGCCGGATGGTCAAGGACAACGTCTTCAACTTCACGCCGACCCTGGACGACGTCATCGAGAAGGGCGACGTGCTCGTGGTGATCGGCAAGGAAGAGGATCTGGACCGGTTCTGCGCGATGGAATAGCCCGCCCAACTTTCCTCCTTCAGTTGACCTCGCGCCCCTCGTGGCTATCTCTACTTCGCGCCGCACCCTGTTGGCCTGTGGGGTTTTGGACTCTCTCATGGGTTAGGCGCGTAACAATTGGGAATATTGGACGATTTTCGTTCGATCGTCCCAGGCGAATCCTTTGGGGGTCCGCCGGTCTCTAAACATCCATTAGGAATGGCAGACCGTAAAGCTGGAACGAGGGGGCGGGTAAACCGAAGTAGGCGAAATCATGGGAAAAGGGAATCTGACAGAGGACAGGCAGCGTGGGGCGGTCGAGCCGACTCGCCCGCTGGACCCGGAAGCGGACGACCCGGAAGCCAGCGACCTGCTGGAATTGATCGAACGGGATACGGCCGAGTCCGAGACGCCGGAGTCGAAGCCGGAACCGGCGGGGGCCGGGCGGGAAGAGGATGCCTCACTCGCGCTGGAGTCGGTCTACTTCCGGTCATTCGGCGAGCGGCCGCTGCTCAACCGGGAAGAAGAAGTCGAACTGGCCAAGCGGATCGACGAGGGCACGCGCGGCATCCGCGCGGCGCTCAAGGAAGCGGCAGGCCTCGCGTGCAAGCTCCGGAGGAACGAGAATCTGCAGGAGTCGCTGCAGTCCTTGCAGGAGATTCGGGGGCTCAGCGGGTTCTCCGCGATCGCGTTGAACCGGGCGGAGGCCTGTCTGGCGGCGCTTCAAGCCGAGGCCAGGGGGCCGAGCAAGGCTGCAGCGGCCAGGGTGAAGCAGTTGGCGGCTTGCCGGCGCCGGCTTCGCCAGTCGCGGACCCTGCAGGAGCAGGCCAAGGACGAGATGGTCCGCTGCAACCTGCGGCTGGTGGTGGACATCGCCAAGCACTACACCGGGCGCGGGTTGACCCTGCTCGATCTGGTTCAGGAAGGCAACATGGGGCTGATGAAGGCCGCGGAGCGGTACCAATACCGCAAGGGGTTCAAGTTCAGCACCTACGCGACCTGGTGGATTCGCCAGGGGATCACCCGCGCGTTGGCGGACCAGTCACGGACCATCCGGATTCCGGTGCACCTGACCGAGGCGTCGCACCGGATCGTGCGGACGTCGCGGCGGCTCGTGCAGCAGCTCGGCCGTGAAGTGCGGGTCGAGGAGGTGGGCAAGGTCCTCCGGACCAGCCCGGAGAAGATCCAGGAGACCTTGCAGGCGTTCCAGGAGCCGGTCTCGCTGGAAAATCCGATCGGAGACGGAGAAACGCTCCTCGGGGAGTTGATCGCGGACCGCCAGGCGGTCGCGCCGGACGCCCATGTCCATCGCACCGAGCTGACGAGGGAGATGGACCGAATCCTTGGAACGCTGACGCCGAGGGAGCAGACGGTGATCCGGATGCGGTTCGGAATCGGCCAGGACGAGCCCTTCACGCTCGAGCAGGTGGGCCAGCACCTCTCCGTGACCCGCGAGCGGATCAGGCAGATCGAAGCCAAGGCCATCAAGAAGCTCAAGACGCCGGAGATCAAGGAGCTGTTCGCCGCGATCCGGTGACGCGCTCAGGGGAACGGATGTCGGCACGACGGGCGAGGGAGCTTTTCCCCTCGCCCGTCGTCTTTTGAAGCCCCTTGAGACTTTGCCCGGTTTAGCCCACAATGCGCACCGTTCGAGGCCGAGGAGGCTCCTGCGTGGCCGTGGGACTCAATCGGATCGGGCGTTCCGCCCTGTGCGGACGCGGCCTGATCCTCGTTCTGATCATGACCTGCATCGGGACGTTCGCCTGCTCGACGGCCTCCGTCTCGGCCCAGAACGGTCCGGAAGCGGCAAAGACCAAGCCGATGTCGGTTCCGGAGGTGGTCGCGGCGGTCAGGCCCTCCGTCGTGACCGTCCTGACCAGGGGCGTGCCCCCCATTTCCAGCCAGCATCCCACGCCACCCGGTTCCGGGTCGGGCCTCATCATCGCCGAGACCGGCTACATCCTGACGAACAACCACCTGGTTGAAGGGATCGGGAGCGTGGTGGTCGGACTTCCGACCGGCCGGCTTACGCCCGGCCGGGTCGTCGCCAGGGACTTCCTGCTGGATCTGGCGCTGATCAAAATTCAGGCCAAGGATCTGGTCGCGGCCAAGCTGGGCCAGTCTTCCTCGCTCCAGATCGGCGAGACCGTGGTCGCGATCGGCAACCCCTTCGCCTTGCGGGGCGGGTCCACGGTCACGGTCGGAGTGGTCAGCGCCCTGGATCGGTCGATCCTGGCGCCCAACGGCGAGACCCTGTATGACCTCATCCAGACCGATGCGGCGATCAATCCGGGCAACAGCGGAGGGCCGTTGGTGGATCTGTCGGGACGGGTCGTCGGCCTCAACGTCGCCGTGGCGCCGGCGGCCCAGGCGATCAGCTACGCGATCTCGATCGACGCCGCTTTTCCCCAGATCCAGTCCATGCTCGTGCGCGGGACGGTGCTGCGGCCGGACCTGGGGTTCGTCCCGCTCACGGTGACGCCCAGCATCGTGGCCAGCTTCAGCCTGGAGGTGGATCGGGGCGTCCTCGCCGTGCAAGTGGAAGAGTCGCGGCCGGCCGCCCAAGCCGGCCTCCAGAGCGGAGACGTGATCACGGCGGTGGACAACGTTCCGCTCTACAACGTCGGCGACTTCTGGCACGCCTTTCTCCGGCCCGGTGAACAGGCCCCGGCCCAGCTCACCGTCCACGGGAAGAAAGGGCAATACACCGCCACCCTTCCCCGGCCGCTGCTCCTTCCGCCCTCCCGGTAGCGTCATTCCGATCGGAGCTGCCCGGGCGGTTGCCGCGTAGGCCGCAACTTGCTATATTCCGGCCGCGCGGATTCTCCTCACCTCCTTTTTCCTTCGGAGGCCTGCCATGGAGCAATTGAGTGTCCAGGCCGTCCTTGGCCTCGTCGGCTTCATCATCCTCATCGGCTTGGCCGGGGAGCTGTTCCTCAAGAAGACGGGCATCCCCAGCGTGTTGCTGCTCGTCGCCCTGGGCGTGATGGGCGGGCCGGTGCTGAACCTGGTAGAGCCGAGCCGGGTCCAGGTGCTGGCACCCTACTTCGGCACTCTGGCCTTGCTGATCATCCTGTTCGACGGCGGGCTCAATCTCCGGATCGCAAGGGTCCTGCGGGAAGCGCCGTTGGCCCTGGCCTTCACGGTCGTCGTCTTTTCCGCAACGGTCGGCGCGACGGCCTGGGTGTATGCGGGCCTTCTGGACCACCCTTGGCTCCACGGGGTCCTGCTCGGCGCAATCCTCGGCGGCACGACCGGCGCAATCGTCATCCCCGTCGTCTCCCATCTTGCCGCGCTGCGGAATGAGACGAAGGTACTGCTCAGCCTGGAGTCCGCGTTCACCGACGTCTTCGTCGTCATTGCGACGCTGGCGGTGATCGGCATGCTGACCACTCCCGCCGGGTCGGCCCACCTCGTCCGCGACGTGTTCCACGCCTTCTTCGACGCCTTGTTGCTGGCCGTGGTCACCGGCGTGCTTTGGGCGAGGCTCTTGACCTGGCTGCGTGGCCAGACCTTCTCCTACATGTTAACGCTCGCGGCCATCCTGGTGTTGTACGACGTGGCCGAGCTTGTCGGGGCGAATGGCGCAGTCACGATCTTGTTGTTTGGCATCGTGCTGGCGAATCTGGAGACGCTGGCGCGGCGTCTCGCCGGCCCTATCCGTCGTGCGATCGGGTACGAGTTGAATCAGGCCGAGTTCTCGATGGACGAAGCGCTTCGACGACTCAACGAGGAACTGTCGTTTTTGGTTCGGACGTTCTTTTACGTGTTGCTCGGCCTGATCCTGGACCTGTCGGCCATAACGTGGAGGGTGGGGCTGGTGGGCCTGCTCCTGTTCGCCCTCGCCGTCGTCGTCCGGTGGCTGGTGGTCGAGGGGTTCGGACGTCTCTGGTGCAATTGGAGTCCGGTCGAGCGGCGCGTAGCGGCCGCCATGCTGCCGCGCGGCCTGGCGGCGGCGGTGATGGCCTTCATGCCGGCCAGCGCCGGCGTCCAGGACACGGAGTCGTTCCCGATGTACGCGCTCAGCGTGATCGCGCTCTCTGTCGCTTACATGACGGTCGCGCTGGCGTTGGAGCGGCGCCGGGGCGCAGAACCCTCGGGGTCGGTTCCGGTCGAGCCCGCCTCGGTATCGGAGCCCGGTCGGTCATGACGGACGGGCCGAGACTCCGCAGCCCAGAAAGCAACGCCGCGACACGCTGCTCTCTGCGGATGGCTTTTCTCTGGATTCGGCGTCGGGGCCGCGCGGGAACCTCGGGCCCGGGAACCAGCCGGATGACCGGATGTGCCCCGGCCGGGTCGGCCGAGCGGTCGGAAGGGACTGCGTCGTGAGCGATTTCACGCTGGCCTTGCTCATCTTCGGGGTCGCCTACCTGGCGATCGTCACGGAGCGCATCCACAAGACCATCGTGGCCCTGTTCGGCGCCGCGCTCATGATCGGGGTCGGCGTCCTCACGCAGGAGGAGGCGTTTCACTCGCACGAGTACGGGGTGGATTACAACGTGATCTTCCTGCTGATCGGCATGATGGTCATCATCAACATTACCCGTAAGACGGGGCTCTTTGAGGTCTTGGCCATTTGGGCCGCCAAAAAGGCCAAAGCCCGCCCGTTCCGGATGCTGCTGCTGTTGGCCACGATCACAGCCGTCGTCTCCGCCCTGCTCGACAACGTCACCACCGTGCTGCTGATGGCGCCGGTCACGCTGGAGGTGACCAAGCGGCTGAAGCTGAATCCGGTGACGTTCCTGGTGGCCGAAGCGATCGCCTCCAACATCGGCGGCACCGCCACGCTCGTGGGCGATCCTCCGAACATCATGATCGCCAGCAAGGCGCACCTCGGCTACGTGGACTTTCTCGCGATGCTGATGCCCGTGACGGTCGTTATCATGGCCGCCTTCCTGGGCGCGCTCTGGCTGATCTTTGGACGGTCGATGGTCGTCGCGCCGGAATTGCGGCAAGCGATCCTCGCGCTCAACGTCAAGGATGCCGTGCGGCATCGCGCGGGGCTGATTCAATGCCTCGCGCTGCTGGCCCTTACGACGCTCGGTTTTTGCCTGCACGACTTGTTTCATCTCGAACCAGCGACGGTCGCGCTGCTGGGGGCCAGCCTGTTCATGCTGACCGACCAGGGCCGGAGCGGGAACGGCGGAGACGCCGAGTTGGACTACCTCACGCAGGTCGAATGGAAAACGATTTTCTTCTTCATCGGGCTGTTCATCCTGGTCGGTGGGCTGGTCAAGGTCGGGGCGATCCGTGCGCTCGCCGATCAGCTCGTGTCTCACACGTCCGGCAACGTCGCCCGCACGACGTTCACGGTGCTGTGGGGGTCTGCCATCCTCTCGTCGATCGTGGACAACATTCCATACGTCGCGGCCATGAACCCGCTCATCGTGGATTTTGCGCGGTCGCTGCATCCGGACGTCGCGGACTATACGACGCTGGTGCACCAGGCGGACATTCTCCCCTTGTGGTGGGCCCTCGCGTTGGGCGCCTGTCTGGGCGGAAACGGGACCTTGATCGGAGCCACGGCCAACGTGGTGATCGTGGACATGGCCAGGCGTGCCGGCTACCCGATCAGTTTCTGGCGGTTTCTCGCCTTCGGCTTGCCGGTGATGCTGGCGTCGGTGGCGATCAGCCACCTCTATCTATGGCTGTGCTTTTCCCTGTAGCGTCGAACCCGCCGCGCAGGGCGTAACGGACGATCCGTGCGGCGGATGGGGACGGCGCGGTTCGATCCGTCGGGATCGGTCGGCTGGAAGCGGGCTGTGTCGAGGCTTCGGGGAAAACGGAAGTTCCCTGACGTGACACGATCCACCCGGTCGGGCGTGTCCCGCGGGACGCGAGCCGGATACTTCTACGTAAACCGAAGGGATGGCTCGACGTGAGATCGAGCCGGCACGGGCGCAATCGGGTTGACTTAGGCTCCGGATCGTTTCAGACTATCGGGAGAAAAGCCGTGAGCCTTCCTACGGCTGTGAGGTGCGGAGATGTCCGATTTCCATCAGAACGGCGTGGTGGCCGTCTTACATCGGCTCGGACGGCCAAACCTGGAACAGCTTGAAGCCGAGCTGCAACGACACGCGACCACCAATCCGGTCGCGTTGGTCCTGCCGTCGCTCTACTCCGAGTTGGAGCGACCGGCCCTCAAGGGGATCGTCGAGCACCTGAAGCAGGTCACCTACCTGAACGAGATCATCGTCGCACTGGGGCAAGCGTCGGCCCTGGAGTTTCGGCGCGCCAAGGAATATTTCAAGGTGTTGCCGCAGGACGTCCGTCTCGTGTGGGTGGACGGCCCTCGCATCCAGGACATCCTCAAAAGCCTCGTCGAGCACGAAATTGACATCGGTCTGCCGGGGAAAGGGCAGTCCTGCTGGATCGCATTCGGGTACGTGCTGGCCCGCCGCCGAAGCAACGTGATCGCCCTGCACGACTGCGATATTCTCAGCTATAGTCGCGAATACCTGGCCCGCCTGTGTTATCCCATCACCAACCCGAATCTCGGCTATGAGTTCTGCAAGGGCTATTACAGTCGCGTGACGGACCGCATGCACGGCCGGGTCACCCGTCTCCTCATCACGCCGTTGCTTCGCAGCCTCCAGCAACTGGTGGGGGCGCAGCCGCTGCTGGCGTTCCTCGACGGGTTCCGCTATCCCCTGGCCGGCGAGTTCGCCATGGTCAAGGATCTGGCTTGGATCAACCGGATCCCGGGCGACTGGGGCCTGGAGGTCGGCGTGCTGGCCGAGGTCTATCGCAACTGCGCGCTGCGTCGGATCTGCCAAGTGGACATCGCAGACGCCTACGAGCACAAACACCAGACCCTGTCGGCGGACAACCCGGAGGCGGGGCTCCACAAGATGTGCGTAGACATCACCAAGTCCCTGTTGCGGAACCTGGCGAGCGAGGGGGTGGTGCTGTCGGAGGAGCGGCTCAAGACGCTGCGCGCGACCTATCTCCAGGCGGCCCAGGAAACTATCCGGCGCTACGAGGACGACGCGGCCATCAACAGCCTGAAGTTCGACCGGCACGAGGAGCGGACCGCGGTCGAGGTCTTTCTCAAGGGCATCAAGCTGGCGTCGGAGGATTTTCTGAAGGACCCGCTGGGCGTGCCGATGATTTCCAACTGGAGTCGCGTGGCCGCCGCGATGCCGGATATCTTCGGCCGGCTCATCGAGGCGGTCGAGGACGACCGCGAGTGGGATCCGGCAGCCGCAAGCGGGCAGGCCTGAGCATGACCGTCGCGGCAACACCCTTGACCTCGGAGACCGAGAGCAGGGTTCAGGAGATCGGCGAGGCCGACGTCCTGGTCGGCATTCCCAGTTTCAACAACGCCGGCACGATCGAACACGTGGTCCGGGCCGTCAGTGCCGGGCTCGCCAAGTATTTCCCCGCCGCGCGCGCGGTCCTGGTCAATTCGGACGGGGGCTCCTCGGACGGCACTCCCGACGCGGTCGCCCGAGCGATCGTGGACTTCGGCGCCATGCTCATCAGTGAGCGCCAGAGTCGCCTGCACAAGATCATCACTCCTTACCACGGGATTCCCGGCAAGGGGAGCGCATTCCGGACGATCTTCGAGATTGCGCGGCGGTTGAAGGCCAGGGCCTGCGCCGTGGTGGATTCGGACTTGCGCAGCATCACGCCCGAGTGGATCGAGCTGCTGGTTCTGCCCGTGCTGAAAGAAGGCTATGACTACGTGGCCCCCTATTACCTCCGCCACAAGTACGACGGCACGATCACCAACAGCATCGCCTACCCGCTGACGAGGGCCCTGTACGGGCAGCGCATCCGCCAGCCGATCGGCGGCGACTTCGGCTTTTCGGGACGGCTCGCGGAGCACTACCTGGACAAGCACGTCTGGGAGTCGGACGTGGCGCGGTTCGGCATCGATATCTGGATGACGACGGAGGCGATTGCCAGCGGCGCGCGGGTTTGCCAGAGCTTCCTCGGCGCCAAAATCCACAACCCAAAGGATCCGGCCGCGGACCTCTCCGCGATGCTGGTGCAGGTCGTGGGCGCCCTCTTCGCCCTGATGGAAGAGCACCAGGCGGTCTGGGCCAAGCTGGAAGCGTCGAATCCGGTCAAACTGTACGGCTTTCAGTACGAGGTGGCCGTGGAGCCGGTCAACGTCAACGTGGAGCCCATGGTCCACACGTTCCATCAGGGCCTTACCGACCTGGAGCCGATCTGGCGGCAGATGCTGGCTCCGGAGACGCTCGGAGAGCTCCTGCCGCTCAAGGGTTGCCCTCTGCGGGAGTTCCGCATCCCGGATGACCTCTGGGCCCGCATCGTCTACGATGCGGCCCTCGCCCATCACCGCCGCACCATGCCGCGCGAGCATCTCCTCCGGGCGCTCACGCCGCTGTACCTGGGACGCACCGCCACCTTCGTCCTTGAGACCCAGGCGCTCACCACGACGGAGGCCGAGGGCCGGATCGAAACGCTGTGTCAGGTGTTCGAGAAACGCAAGCCGTACCTGGTCGGACGATGGCATGAATCAGCCAACAGCTAACAGCCTCCGGCATTAGCTCGGCGGACAGGCTGCTCGCTCGGAGCTGTTTGCTGTAGGGGAGGGAGGAGACCATGACGGAATTCTGGGAGACGGCGTTGCTGGGCCCGCTGGAAGATCTGGGCCGGAGGGTGTTGGCGCTGCTGCCGAATCTGCTCGCGATGGGCATCATCCTGTCTGCCGGGCTCGTGGCAGCTTGGGGGCTCGGGTCCCTCATCGAGCGGTTTCTCCGCGTGGTCGGGCTGGACCATCTGTGCAACCGCCTCGGCGTGAACGCCGCGCTGGCGCGGGGAGGCGTGAAGGCCGATCCGTCGCATCTGGTCGGGCGTGCGGCCTACTGGAGCACGGTAATCTTCGCGACGATGGCCAGCCTCGAGGCGCTGAACCTCCAGCCGGTCAACCAGTTTACGCGCGCGCTGCTGGCGTACATCCCGCACCTGTTTACCGCCGCCTTGATTCTGACTGCCGGCTACCTGCTCTCCAACTTCATCTCGCAGGCGGTTCTCATTGCCGCGGTGAACGCCGGCCTGCGGCCTGCCCGCCTGGTCGCGGCCTGTTCGCGCTGGGGCGTGCAACTGGTGGCCGCCGCCATGGCGCTCGAGCAGCTCGGCATCGCGCAACAGATCGTGGTGGTCGGGTTCGGCCTTGCGTTTGGCGGTGTGGTACTGGCCGTGGCGCTGGCCTTCGGCCTCGGCGCGAGGGATCTGGCCCGGCAGTTCCTGGAGCGGCAGTTCGGCAGAGGCGGAGAACAGAACAAGGACGACCTCACACACCTCTGATGGGGCTCGGGGCTAGGGGAGGAACCTTCTAACCCCATTTTTGAAGCAGGAGTTGGCGGACCGCCTGGTTCCAGCCGGCCGGGCCGATCCCCGGTGCGCGGAGCAGGTTCGGCAACGACGCCTCTGGGTCGTACGATCCGTCCGGGCGTCGGACCAGTACCGGCCGGTCCACGACGGCCAGCATGGGGAGGTCGTTGAGGCTGTCGCCGATCCCCGCGGTCACGAGCCGGTCTCCGCCGGGGGCGAGCCGGCGATAGGCGTCGATCAGGAGGCGACAGGCGCGCCCCTTGTCGCCGTCCCCCGTCAAGTGGAAGAACCGCCCCCCTCGCGTGCAGCGAAGCCCCCGCGCCTCGGCTTGCTTGCCGATCTCCTTCAGCGGCGCAGCTCGTCCCTCGACCACGAAGGGCTCGTCATATTCCCGTTGCTTTGCCAGGGCGGCGTCGGCGAGCGAAAGTCCCGTGCGGGATGCGATCTCGCCGACGGCCATGTCCCCGAACCCGCGCAGCGGGCAGCCGAGGGCCTTGGCGATTTCCCTCAGGGCCGAACGCAGGCGCTCGTAGGAAACGCCGAGCTCGATCACCTGGTACGGCCCGCGGTACGCCGCTCCCGCCACGGGCCCGCCGAAGTACCCGGTGGGGATCACGACGGCCCCGCCGTTTTCGACGACGAAGGGATGCCGATGCTCCAGGCGATACCGGATCGACTCGATCTCCGCCCTGGTCTTGCTCGAGACCAGGACGAGGGGTGCCCCGCTGGCCCGCAGCGCGCCGAGCGCTTCCCTGGCGGCAGCGAACGAGTAGGAGCGGGCGTCCAGCAAGCTCCCGTCGAGGTCCGTGAAGACGACCAGTCGCGTTGGCACAAAGCACTCCACCGTGGGGTGGCGACGACACCTTACCTGGAACGGACTGCCGGCACAACTCCGGGCCAGGATTGACTTCGCCGGGGCGGACGATTCACACTGCCCGCTCTATCCGAGCCGTGTGAGCATGGGGCTTGTCCGCCTGAACGCAGTCCTCGGCGCCGTCGTGGTGACGGTCGGCTTCTGGCTGATCTGGAGCGATCTGGCGCCGACGGTCGCGGCAGCCTTCGCGCTGGCTGTCGCCTGGTTCCTGGCCTGGCGGGGCAGGGGGCCCCGGCATACTGGCCAGCCCGTGGCCGGCCAGATGGGGGGAGGGGCCGCCGCGGTCTGGGCCTGGGCGACCCTCCTGTTGGGAATCGAGTGCGTCGCCTGGCCGTTCGTCACGATGGTCCAGATCAGAATGGTCACGGACCAGCCGTCTGAGACGCAGATGGGGGAGATCCTCCGGGCGGTGCTGTTCGGGGTCTTCTCCGGCGTCTTCTGGATGACTCTCTCCTACGGCATCTTCAAGCGGATGGTGTGGAAGAACACGGAGGTCTGAAGTTCGAAGGGAACCGGCAGGCTTCAGCGTTCCTGCTTCTGCCTTGTTGGGTTAGCCCATCTCCACCGGATCCACGTCCACCTCGAACTTCACGTTCCGCACGGTCCTCTCCGATTCCAATTGGTCCAGCGTGACTCTGACGGTCCGACGCGCCGCTTCGGCGTCGGCCGACTTCACGAGCAAATGCCAGCGGTGCCGGCCCCGGAGCTGCGCGTGCGGGGCGGGGATGGGGCCCATGATGGTCACCTCGTCCGGGGGCCGGCTTGGCGCGGCAGCCCTGAGCCGGTTCGCCCACCCCTCTGCCGCCCGCTGCACCAGCCTGGGGTTCTTCCCTGAAACATGCAGGCTGATGAGGTGAGTGAAGGGCGGATAGCCCAGGGCCTGGCGGAAGGCCGATTCCTGCTCGTAGAAGAGGCCCGGCTGCTGGCCGGCGACGGCGGCGATCGCATGGTGGGTGGGCAGGTAGGTCTGGAGGAGGACCTGGCCGCCAGCCTGGCCAGGAAGGGCCAGGCCCACGGCTTCCTGCAGCATGTGGAAGGTCCGTTCCGCGGCCCGGAAGTCCGGCAGGTGGAGCCCGGCATCCGCATGGGGAAGGCCCACCAGCTCCACTCGGGGCAGGGGCGGACCCTGAAAGAGCATCTGGGTGCCGATCAACACGTCCAGCTCGCCGCCCGCGGCGCGCCGGCGGATCGCCTCCGCTTGTCCCTGCGTGCGGGCCGTGTCCTTGTCGAGCCGTCCGATCCGGGCGGTAGGAAAGAGCCGCCGCAAGTCCTCCTCGAGCCGTTCCGTTCCGAACCCGATCGGATCGAGTTGCGCCGCACGGCAGGCCGGGCAGGTGTCGGGAATCGGCTGTGAAGCCCCGCAGGAGTGGCAGGCGAGCCGTCCGCTCCGCCGGTAGAGGGTGAGCGCGACGCTGCAGCGAGAGCAGCGTGGAACGGCGCCGCAGTCCCGGCAGAGCAACGCCGGGGCGAATCCCTTCCGGTTCAGGAAGAGGATCACGCTCAGCCGGCCTGTACGAGCTTCGAGGGCCGTGCGGATGGCTGCGATCAGCGGTGGGGTCAGGAGCGTGCCGTGGGGCGTCCGGCGGAGGTCGATGAGTTGGAGGTTCGGGACGTTGGAAGGACTCTCGGCGTCCAAGGTCAGCCTCGCCTCGGAAGCGACCAGGCGCATGGCCTCCAGTGACGGATGAGAGGAGCCGAGCAGGAGAACCGCCCCATGCTGCTCGGCGCGGAGCCTCGCGACGCCCCCCGCATGGTACCGGGGTTCCTGCTCTTCTTTGAGCGCCGCGTCGTCTTCACGGTCCACGTAGAGCAAGCCCAACGAATCGAGCGGGGCGAAGACGGCCGACCTCGTGCCGATGACCACTCGCACGGCCCCGGATCTGATCCGTTCCCAAGCCTCGTTGCGCTGGGCGGGGGCCAGGCCGCCGTGAAGCAGCGCGACCCGCTCGCCCCATCGGGCCCGGGCGAGCTGTGCCAGCATGACGGCGTGCGAGACTTCCGGAGTGATGGCCAGCACGGATCGGTCCCGATCCAGGGTCTTGCCCGTCAAATCCATCAGGCAGGCGAGCCGGACCCCGGCAGGCGCCTGGACGAGCCACGTCGCATAGCGCGGAGAGGCCAATGCGGCAGAGAGTCGGTCCTGCCAGGCTTCGGGGACTGGGGGGAGGGCCGTGGTCTGAGACGTCGTCGCCTCCTCCGTTCGGTCGGCAGGGCGTGCCGGCGCGCCGCGCCGGCGCGATCGGGGCGATTTGGCGGCGGATGAGGCGGATATGGCGGGAAGGGCGAGACGGAGACATTGCCCCCAGGGGGCCAGGTACCGGTCGGCGACTAGGCGGGTCAGCTCCAAGAGCTCTGGCGGGACTTCCGTTGGGCTTGTCCCATCGGCCGGAGGCAGGATTTCGCGCAAGCGCCCGATGCTCGGCCCCCCGGCCCCCACGGTGCCGGTGAGTCGCTCGGGGAGCGCGACGATGACGCCCTGAATCCGGCTGGGGCCGAAGGGAACAAGGACCAGACTGCCGACCCCGACTTGCCCGCGCAGCCGGTCCGGGATCAGATAGGTGAACGACCGGTACAGGTGGCGCGGAACGACGACTTCTGCGTACCGACCCGGGTGGATCTGGTCAGGTGTCGCCGGCTCGGGGGAACGGGGATCAGGCGTTCGGTCTGTGCGGACGGGCTGAGCGGCGCGGCCGGACCGGAGCATGGACCATTCTAGCAAGCGGGGGAGCAGGGGACAATCGTGCGGTCGTGGCGGTTCTCGGTTATGGCGCAGGCGGCGTGGAGGCAGGGGGCGCTGCGGTCTGCGGCTGGGCCGGGGCGGGAGGAGGTGCCTCGGCTGGGCCGCCCGGCGCTGACGGAGGGGCCGGCGACTCCATCGGAAGCAGGACGATCTCGATTCGACGGTTTTGCTTTCGTCCCGCTTCCGTCTTGTTGTTGGCCACCGGCTTGGTGTCGCCGTGGCCCACCGCGGACAGGGTGGACGGGTCGACTCCTTCCTCTTCGACCAGGTACTTCACGACGCCGGCCGCCCTGGCTTCGGAGAGTTCCTGGTTGCCGGGGAACAGCCCTTTCAGCGACGGACCGATCGGGCGGTCGTCCGCATGGCCTTCGATCCGCGCCCGTTTGTCCGGGATCTGCTTGAGGATCTCGCCGATGCGTTTGAGGATCGGGAGCCCCTTCGGCTTGACCGGGGCCTCGCCCGGGTCGAACTCCAGTTGTCGAGCCAGGTCAGCCAGCAAGGCCTCGGGGGATTGCTGACCAGCCTGCGCCTCCTGCGGAGCCTCTTTCGCCTCCGATTCCCGGCTGGCGCTCTCCAGCCGCTCCAGTTCTTCGCTCACCGATTCTGCGGGTGCAGCCCCTTCGGCGCCCTTTGCCAATTCCTTCGCCACAGGCGGCTTGAACGTCACTCGGTCGCCTTTCAGGAACGGGACCAACGAGCGGACGATTTGCGTGGTGGCGGTGGACTCCTCCACGGCCAGAACCTTGATCTCGCCGATGAGACGCATGGGCAGGCCGGTCGTGACCCGGAAGACCTCGAGCCGATCCCCGACGTAGAGCCCGTCCCTCCGACCCTGGTCGATGTACACTGCCTGGCCCTGTCCGATGAGGAAGTGCTGGGGCGGGATCGCCACGATGGTGCCCTGGGCGACGGGTGGCTGCCGGCCGGCCGGCGCCGCCTCCGGAGGCGGCGGGGGAACAAACTGCATGGCGCTGTCCCCGGGGGTGATGGGTCCATAGGCGCGGACGATGCGGACGGACGCCAGATCCTGCGTGACTTTCGTGACGTTGACGATGCCGACGATCGCATACAGGTTGCCCAGGAGCTGGCCGGTGAAGGGATGGAACACCTCGGAGATCCGGCGATAGATGGTGAGGGCGTCGCCCGCGGCGACCTGGCGCGAACCGCTCAAGCGGAGAAAGATCGCCTCGTTGGCCCCAAGCAGGATTCGGTTGCCGCCCGAGACGGTGTCACCGGAAATCTGGCTGACAACCCCGTCCTGCGGAAGGGATGGGCGGATGAATCCGGCGGCGAAGGCCAGGGCCGGCTCCCCGACCCGCACACGGTCCACGCCGGTTTTTTGATCCGGAGGTTCACACAAGGCGGGCGCAGTCCAGAGCAGGATCCATCCGAGGGTGCTGAGCAGTGTGCAGAGGCGAAATGTGGTCATGCGATTCCAAGCAATGCCGCCACGATAGCAAAACACAGGCGGTTGTCAAGCAAAGTCCGAAGCCGATGCGCTCCCAGGCTTGCTGCCGCCGTGGTTTGCGTTTCGGTTTCGGAGGGTGCTACGCTTGACCGCGGCCATTCATCCGTCCGGCTCGGAGGGAACGATGAGCGAGACGACGAGACCCCAAGCTCAACAGGACCGTCCGGCGTCCCCCAGACGCCGCATCGAGACCCAGATCCCTCGGCGCAAGAAGGCCAAAGCTGTGCCGCCGTTCGAGGCGGAATGGGAAGCAGCGTCGGGCCGGCCCCCAGCCGATCTCCGCACCCCGCCAGACAGGATGAAGCGGTCTCGCTAGACCTCACAGCCGGCCATCGTGGCAAACCCTCTTCGATCCAAGCTGCGGGAACAGGCCAGCCGTTCGCAACCATAGAGAAAATAAGGAGATATAATTCTTGATCGAAAGCCGTGTAGGGCTTTCGGGAGGGGCGCCGTTAGGTCCTTTGTTCGCTTGATCTTGCGCGGAGGGAGAGTCTAAGATGCCGAATCTCCGTTGGAAGTCAAGGTGTTGGACGTGAGGTGACATGAGCGGGATGGAGCTGCTCCTTGAGTATTTAGGCCGCTACTTCCCGGTTCTGCTGTTCATCGTGATCGCGCTGGCCTTCGGCGTGGTCACGTTGGTCATCAGCTATTTGGTCCAGCCCAAGTATCCGGAACCGGAGAAGCTCAGCGCCTACGAATGCGGCAGCGAGCCCTTCTCCGATGCCCGGATGCCCTTCCCCGTCCGCTATTACATCTTCGCGATGCTGTTCGTCATCTTCGATATCGAGGTGATCTTCCTGTATCCCTGGGCGGTCGTCTTCGACAAGATCGGGCTCATCGGTCTGGTCGAGATGCTGATCTTCATCGGCCTGTTCCTGGTCGCCTACGTGTACGCGTGGCGCAAAGGCGCGCTGGAGTGGGACTGAATGGGTGACGGGTGACGCGTGATGAGTGACGGACGACGCGGGGATGGGGCGACACGGGGACTCGGAGATGGAGATCGCCGCGTCGCCCCCTCGCCGTGTCTCCGCGTCGGTTCATTGGCGTGGCACTTGTCACGCATCACCGAACACGGGGCTTCGAGATGGGCTTGATCCAGATCGGACGGCACGAGAAGGATGGGCAACTGGACGTGATCACCACGACGGTCGAGAAGGCCGTCAACTGGGCACGCAAGGGCTCGCTCTGGCCCATGACGTTCGGGCTCGCCTGCTGTGCGATCGAGATGATCGCGGCCGTCTCCTCCCGCTACGACATGGACCGGTACGGGGCTGGCGTCTTCCGGGCGTCGCCGCGCCAGTCCGACCTGATGATCGTGGCCGGCACGGTCTGTCGCCGGATGGCGCCCGTGATCCGCAAGATCTACGATCAGATGCCGGAACCCAAGTACGTGATCGCCATGGGGTCCTGCGCGACCTCCGGCAACATCTACGACAGTTACAGCGTCGTCCAGGGCGTGGACCGGTTCGTGCCGGTGGACATCTACGTGCCCGGCTGCCCGCCCACGCCCGAAGCTCTGTTCGACGGCATCCTCAAGCTGCAGGAGCGGATCATGCAGAAGCGGGTCTTCACCAAGCAGCCGGACGCCGTCAAAGCGTGATGGGTGATGAGCGATGGGTAACGGGTTGAAAAGCGGTCCGGAGATTTTTCCCTCTGCGTCACGCATCACCCATCACGATAGTTTGAGATGCATCCGATAGCCGAGCGCATCCAGCAGAAGTTTCCCGAGTCCTTCGTTCAGGCCGTGGAGTGGCGCGGGGATTTGGCCGTGACCGTCAAACGGGAGGCCCTCCACGGCGTGGCGCGATTCCTCCACGACGACCCGGGGATGGATTTCGACTACATCGTCCACGTGAGCTCGGTGGACTGGCCGGACGACGAGGGGCGGTTCGAAGTCGTCTACGAGTTCTATTCGATCCGGAAGCGGCATCGGATCCGGCTGAAGACCCGCGTGCCCGAGGCCGATTGCACGGTGGACTCCCTGACGGACATCTGGAAGGGCGCCAACTTCATGGAGCGCGAGGTCTACGACATGATGGGCATCCGGTTCCGCAACCACCCGGACCTGCGCCGCATCCTGATGCCGGACGATTATTCCGAAGGGTACCCGCTCCGGAAAGACTTTCCGGTGCAGGGAAAGGGGTGGCGGGACACGTTCGAGTTCCTGAACGAGACATAGTGTTGAATTGTGAATTTTGAGTTTTGAATTGGCTGGAGCCTGATAACTAAACACTCAAAACTACAAACTCCAAACTTTTTCTACGCGTGAAATTGGAAGATCAACGACAGACCGTTTACAGGGTCGATCCCGACCATCCGGAGACTGATACGCTCCCGCTCGTCCGAACCGAGGAGCTGCTCCTCAACATGGGACCGCAGCATCCGAGCACGCACGGGGTGCTGAAGGTGATCCTGGAGTTGGAAGGGGAGCGGATCGTCAAGTCCACGCCGGTCATGGGCTTCCTCCACCGGGGAGTCGAGAAGCTGGCGGAGGACGGGACCTACCAGCAGTTCATCCCGCACACGGACCGGCTGGACTACGTCTGCGCGATGTACAACAACTTCGCCTACTGCCGCGCGGTCGAGAAGCTGATGAACGTCACCGTGCCGGAGCGGGCCGAGTACCTGCGCACGATCGTCGCGGAGGTGCAGCGGATCATCGGGCACCAGTTCTGGCTGGGCACGCAGGCCCTCGACATTGGGGCCATGACGGTCTTCTTCTACACGTTCCGCGACCGGGAGATCCTCCTCGACTGGTTCGACGAGCTCTGCGGGGCGCGCCTGACGACGAGCTGGTACCGGATCGGCGGGGTGGAGCGGGACCTGACGCCTGCGCTGATCGAGAAGCTCCGGCGCTTCCTCGACTACTTCCTGCCGAAGATTGACGAGTACGTCGTGTTCCTGGAGAAGAACCGCATCTGGCTCGCCCGGACGAAGGGCGTGGCGGTGATCTCGGCGGAGGACGCGGTTAACTTCGGGCTCAGCGGCCCGACGCTCCGCGGGTCCGGCGTGGACTACGACCTGCGCAAGTACGAGGCCTACGGGGCCTATCCCCGGTGCGAGTTCAGCGTCCCGGTGGGCAAGAACGGCGACACCTACGACCGGTACTGGATCCGGGTCGAGGAGATGCGCGAGAGCGTCAAGATCATCAAGCAGTGCCTGGCCCAGATGCCGGAAGGCCCGATCATGGCCGACGTCCCCAGCGTCACCCTGCCGAAGAAGGAGCGGGTCTTCACGAACCTGGAGTCCATGATCCAGCAGTTCAAGCTCTTCTCGCAGGGGTTCGACGCGCCGAAGGGCGAGGTCTACTGCGGGACCGAGGCCCACAAGGGCGAGCTGGGCTTCTACATCGTCAGCGCGGGCGGCGGGAAGCCCTACCGGCTGAAGATCCGCGCCCCGTCGTTCATTCACATGGGCGCGTTCGATTATATGGCGCGGGGCTACATGATCGCGGACGCCGTGACGATCTTCGGGACCTACGACATCGTCATGGGGGAGTGCGACCGCTGAAGACGTGAAAGGTGAGAGGTGAAACGTGAGAAGCCGCGGTGGGGTTTCGTTTCACGTCTTACGTTTCACGTTTTACGGAGTTGAGACATGGCTCTGAAACCGGCCACCAATCCCGAAGTCGAAGCGGCGACGATCGAGCTGACCATCGACGGTCAGACCGTCACGGCCAAGGACGGGGTCTCGCTGTACGACGTGATCGCCAGCACGGGGAAGATCATCCCCGCGATGTGCTACCACTACACCTTCGACCCCTTCGGCTCCTGCGGCATGTGCCTGGTGATGCAGGAGGGCAAGAAGGCGCCGGTCCGCTCCTGCACGGCCAAGGCCACGGCCGGCATGGTGATCCGGACGGACGGCGACGAACTCTTCCAGGCCCGCAAGAAGGCGGTCGAGAAGCACCTGTCGGTCCACCCGCTGGACTGCCCGGTCTGCGACGCGGACGGCCACTGCGAGCTCCAGGACATGGCGTTCCTGCACCGGGTGACCAGTCTGGCCAACGCCAAGCAGAAGCTGATCCCGGAGGACACGCGCAGCCTCGTGCTCGACTTCAACATGAACCGCTGCATCGCCTGCGGCGAGTGCATCAACATCTGCAAGGACGTGCAGATGATCGACGCGCTCCAGTTCATGAAGAAGGGCGGCTTCAACCAGGTGGTGGCCAAGGGCGACGTCGCGCTCTCCTGCGAGTTCTGCGGCGACTGCCTGGCGGTCTGCCCGGTCGGGGCGATCACGAACAAGTTCTCCAAGTACCTCTACAAGCCCTGGCAGCTGAAGAAGACCACGACCACCTGCAACTACTGCGGGGACGGCTGCCAGATGCACGTCGAGACCAAGGACACGGAAGTGGTCCGCGTCACGTCGCCCCTGTCCTGGAAGAACAAATGGGGAGACCGGGCCGAGACCGTGAAGGGCCACGGCGGGCTCTGCGTGCGGGGCCGGTTCGGCTTTCAGTTCATCGACAACAAGAGCCGGCTGGGAATGCCCCTGGTCCGGCAGGACGACCGTCTGGTCGAGGCTCCCTGGCTGGAGACGATGCACCGGCTCGTGGACCGGCTGGCCGAGATCAAGGCCCAGCACGGGCCTCGGGCCATCGCGGGCCTGATCACGGCGCGCTGCACGAACGAGGATCTGTACCTGTTCCAGAAGCTCATGCGGGTGGCGATCGGGACCAACCAGCTCGACTCGAGCGCGCGGTACGGCCACATGAACTTCGTCCACGCGGTCCGGAAGGCGCTCGGCGCGGGCCGGATGACGAACGACTCCGAGGACATCACCAAGGCCAAGGCCATCCTCGTGGTCGGGTCCAACATCACCGAGACGAACCCCCTGGCCAGCGTGCGCGTGAAGCAGGCGATCCGCACGTACGGCGCGCAGGTGATCGTCGTGGATTCGGCCATGACCAACATCGCGAAGCTGGCGTCCCACCCGATGCTCGTCAAGCCGGGCACCGAGGGACTCTTCCTCCAGGGGCTGGTCAAGGCGGTGGTCGAGCAGGACCTCATCGACGAGGAGGCGACGGGGAAGCATCCGCAGGCCTTCGCCGCGCTCAAACGGGCGGTGGCGGCGGTGTCGCTGGAAGCGGTGGCCGCCCAGACCGGGGTGCCGGCGGAGCAGATCCGCGAGTGCGCCGCCATCTTCGCGGAAGCGCCGCGCGCGGTGATCATCTGCGGCGAAGGGATCGTCCGGCGGGCGGGCGGCTACCGGCACGTCCTGACCGCGGTGGACCTGGCCTGGGTGACCGGCAAGCTGGGAAGGCCCGGTTGCGGGATCAACACGGTGGTCGAGGAGGCCAACGAGCAGGGAGCGGCGGACATGGGTGCGGCGCCGGAGTTCCTGCCGGGCCAGGCCCGGTTCGGGGACGAAGCGGCGCGGGCCAAGTTCGCGAAGGCCTGGGGAGGCGACTCGCCGGCCCAGTTGCCGCCTGCGAAAGACGGCGCCGGTTTGATGGAGATCCTCAAACGCTGCCGGAGCGGAGCGATCAAGGCCCTGTACGTGATTGGGGAGAATCCGGTCGCCACGCTGCCGGCTTCGCTGGAGGTCAAGGAGGCGCTGTCCAATCTCGATTTGCTGATCTGCCAGGATCCTTTTTTGACCGAGACCGCGCAACTGGCCCACTTCGTCCTGCCCGCCTGCACGTTCGCGGAGAAGGACGGGACCGTGACCAATCAGGAGGGCAAGGTCCAGCGCGTCCGCCAGACGATGGATCCGATCGGGGAGAGCCTCCCCGACTGGTACATCATGACGGCGCTGTCCAGCGGCCTGGGCTACCCGCTCGATTATGAATCGCCGCAGGACATCCAGAACGAGATCATGAAGCTGCTGCCCGGCTACTACAACCTCGGCCAGCCCCGGAAGCTCGCCCCGACACCAGACGCCTATCTGGCCGACGGCTTCGCGGCCGAGGTGGCGGACCGGTATTCGGACGGGGGCGCCTCTCGCGCTTCACGTCTCACCTCTCACGATCAGTCGTTCACTCTGCTCATGGGGCAGGTGCTCTACCATTCCGGCAAGCTCTCCACACAGGCCTCCGGGTTGATCCGGATCGCACCGAACACCGGACGGCTGCGGATGAACGGGCAGGACCTGGAGCGATTGGGGCTGGGTTCCCGGAGCCCGGAGGGATCGGGAGGGGCGGGCGGACGGGTCCGCGTCATTTCGGAGCGCGGCTCGCTGGAGATGGGGGTGCAAGCGGACCCGTCGGTGCTGCCTGGGAGCTGCTTCTTCCCCGAGCATTTCAACGAGCCGCCGGTCAAGGACCTGATGCCGGTCGAGGTCGACGCCGTCACGGGGGTTCCCTCGTTCAAGCTGGCGCGCGTCTCTATTGAAAAGGCCTGAGGAGAGGAGTAGGCTGTCGCGGCTTCGCGGCAGCGAAGGGATCGGGAGAGG
This sequence comes from Nitrospirota bacterium, assembly GCA_040757595.1. Classification (NCBI taxonomy): domain Bacteria; kingdom Pseudomonadati; phylum Nitrospirota; species Nitrospirota bacterium. The sequence goes on from JBFLWP010000003.1 coordinate 205,473, forward strand.
AGCATGAGCGTCGGCGCGCTGACGAGGAAGGTTCTGCAGGCGGCCCTGTTCTATGAGATTTGGGACGCGATGAAAGTGACCTTCAAACACATGTTCCATCGGCCGATCACCTTCCAGTACCCGCGGGAGCAGCGGACGATCCCGGACACGCACCGGGGCGCGCTGGGCCTGCTGCGCTACGACGATGGGCGGGAGCGCTGCGTGGGGTGCGACCTGTGCGAGGCGGCCTGCCCCTCCCGCTGCATCAAAGTCATCAGTGCGGAGAACAGGGATCTGCCGCTCCAGCGGTACGCGAGCGAGTTTTACATCGACATCACGAAGTGCGTGTTTTGCGGGTACTGCGTGGAGGCCTGCCCGGTCAACGCGCTGGCGATGACCAAGCTCTACGAGTATTCCACCCACGACAAACGGACCCTCCTGTTCGATAAACGGCGGCTCTACGAGATCGGGGAACGGCATTTGGCTGACGCGAAGAAGTATTTGGTGGCCCACAACCAGGAGAAGGACGACCAGTGGAGCCGCGACTACCGGTACTTCTTTCCCCAGTCGGTCCAGAAACCGACGCAGCCGCCGCCGAAACACCTGACCTGATTCGACATCCATGATCCTGCTGTTCTTCGTCTATTTTTCCCTGGTAAGCATTGCCGCCGGGGTGCTCACGGTTGCGCTGCGGAACCCCGTGCACTGCGGCCTGGCGCTGCTGACGCTGCTGCTGCACGTGGCCGGACTGTTCGTGCTCCTCAACGCCGAGTTCCTCTTCGCCGTCCAGATCATCGTCTACGCGGGCGCCATCCTGGTGCTCTACCTGTTCGTGCTGATGCTCCTCAACCTGAAGACGGACGAGCGGTACCTCCACACCCGCTACGCGGTGATCCTCTTTGCCGCCGTCGCGGTCTGCGGGGAGCTCCTGCTGCTGGTGCTGCGGTCTCCGTTCGGCGGCGCGCGCGGCGATGCCCCGGCGGACACGGTGCTCCAGACCGGGCCGAGCCACGCCGTCGGGATCAAGATGTTCAGCGACTACCTGCTGCCGTTCGAGATCGTCGGGGTCTTCCTGCTGGGCGCCATCATCGGGGCGATCGTGCTGGCGAAAACCCCTTCTTCAACGGACGAACGTGAAGCGTGAAGCGTGAAGCGTGAAGCGTGAAGCGTGAAGCGAAGAAAGATCCCTAACGCTTTACGAGCGACGAGAGACGAACGACGATTGTTATGGTTCCATTGAGCGCATACGTGGCCGTGAGCGCGATCCTGTTCGCGACCGGCCTGATCGGCGTGCTGATCCGCCGGAACTTCATCATCGTCTTGATGGCGGTCGAGGTCATGCTGAACGCGGCCAACATCAACCTGGTCGCCTTCTCTCACTATCTGGAGTCCATGGCGGGCCAGATCGTGGCGCTGTTCGTGATCGCGATCGCGGCCGGCGAGGCGGCGGTGGGCCTGGCGATCATCATCGTCGTGTTCCGCGGCAAACTGTCGACCAACGTGGATGAAATGAATCTCTTAAAGTGGTAACGTGTTCGAGCTGCTCGTCCTTCTGATCCCGACCTTTCCGCTCCTGGCCGTGCTCCTGAACGGCCTGCTGGGGCACCGTTACTCGCACGAGGTGGCACACCGGCTGGCCTGGGGCTCGGTGGGGCTGTCGTTCCTCTGCGCGATCTGGGTCTTCGCCGACACGCTCCACACGGGCGTTCCGCGCGAAGTGGTGGCCTATCGCTGGATCTTCGGCGGCGACCTCACGGTCAACCTGGCCTTCCTGATTGATCCGCTGACCTGCGTCATGCTGCTGGTCGTGACCGGCGTCGGGTTCTTCATCCACCTCTATTCGGTCGGGTACATGCACGGGGAGGAGGGGTTCACCCGCTTCTTCACCTACATGAACCTGTTCATGGTGTCCATGCTCCTGCTGGTGATGGGGAACAACTACCTGGTCCTCTTCATCGGCTGGGAGGGCGTGGGGCTCTGCTCCTACCTGCTGATCGGCTACTACTTCGACCGGGTCTCGGCGGCCAAGGCGGCGACCAAGGCCTTCGTCGTGAACCGGATCGGGGACGCCGGCTTCCTCCTGGCGATCTTCCTCGTCTTCATGAACTTCAAGACGCTGGACTACACCCAGGTCTTCGCCCAGGCGGGCCACCTCTCGACCGGGATGGCGACGGCGATCGCCCTCTGTCTGCTGATCGGGGCGGTCGGAAAGTCCGCCCAGGTCCCCCTGTACACCTGGCTGCCCGACGCGATGGAGGGGCCGACGCCGGTCAGCGCGTTGATCCACGCCGCCACGATGGTCACGGCCGGCGTGTACATGATCGTGCGCAACCACGTGCTCTACGACATGGCGCCGGTGGCCATGACCACGGTGGCCTGGATCGGCGGCGGCACGGCCCTCTTCGCCGCGACGATCGGGCTCGTCCAGACGGACATCAAGCGGGTGCTGGCCTATTCCACGGTCAGCCAGCTCGGCTACATGTTCCTGGCCTGCGGGATCGGGGCTTACACGGCCGCGATCTTCCACCTGATGACCCATGCGTTCTTCAAGGCGCTGCTGTTCCTGTCGGCCGGCTCCGTCATCCACGCCCTTCACGGCGAGCAGGACATCCGCAAAATGGGCGGCTTGAAGTCCAGGATTCCCTGGACCCACGGCCTGTTCCTCGTCGGGACGCTGGCGATCGCCGGCATCTTCCCCCTGTCCGGGTTCTGGAGCAAGGACGAGATCCTGGCCCACGCCTTCACGCACGGCTACTACGCCCTCTACGCGATGGCGGCGGTCGGGGCCTTCCTGACGGCCTTCTATATGTTCCGGCTCACGTACCTGACCTTCTACGGCCAGTCTCGCGTGGACCACCATACGGCCGAGCACATCCACGAGTCGCCTCCGGTCATGATCGGGCCGCTCGTGGTGCTCGCGGCCCTGTCGGTGATCGGCGGCTTCCCCGGCGTCCCGCCGGAGGCCGGCTGGTTCCATCACTTCCTGCACCCCGTGACGGTGTCGGCGGGAGGCGAAGGCGGGCACGAGATCGGCTTCGGGCTCCTCGCGACGCTGATGGGAGTGGCGACCGCGATCGCGCTGGCCGGGTGGGGCCTGGCCCATTACCTGTACAGCGTCCGCCCCGAGGCCGCGCCGGAGTTGGCCGCGCGCCTGCCCGGCGCCTACACGACGCTCTTGAACAAGTACTACGTGGACGAGCTCTACGACCTGCTGTTCGTGGAGCCCACCAAGCGTCTGGGACAGGTCTGGGACTGGTTCGACCGGAACGTCATCGACCGGATCGTCCTCGGGGTGGGGCAGATGACCCAGTCGGGCTCGGCGGCCAGCACCTGGATCGAGAAACACGTGATTTACGGGTTCCTGAACGTCGTGGGTTACGCCAACCACCTGGCAGCCCGCTCCTGGCGGCAGTTGCAGTCCGGACAGGTGCACCATTACGCGGCCATCATCGTGGCCGGACTCTTCATCCTGGTCCACCTGATCCTCGCCTGGTGGAGCGGCTCATCCGGCATCGGGGTGGCGTGGCGGTAAGGAACGTGAAGCGTGAAACGTGAAGCGTTGGACGTAGGAGGGTGCGGGCGAATCCCAGGCCGGTGGTTGTCTTTAGCGCTTCACGCTTCACGAGCGGCACATGACGCGATTTTATGCTTGAAGAGCTGACATTCGGGTTTCCGATCCTCTCGGCGATCCTCTTCTTCCCGCTCCTGGGGGCCATCGCCCTGTGGCTGCTGGACGAGGAGGACCTGATCAAGAACGTCGCGCTGGCCGTGTCGCTCCTGGAGCTGGCGCTGACGGTCGTCGTGCTGCTCCGCTTCGTCCCCGAGTCCCCGGCCATGCAGTTCTCCGAGCGGCTGAACTGGATTCCCCCGCTCGGAATCAGCTACCACCTGGCGCTGGACGGCATCAGCATCCTGTTCGTGCCGCTCACGGCCTTCCTCACTGTGCTGATCGTGCTGTACTCCTGGGACACGGTGCGCCACCAGATCAAGACCTACTTCATCGCGCTGCTGAGCCTGGAGACGATGGTCATGGGGATCTTCGAGTCGCTGGACTTGATCCTCTTCTTCGTCTTCTGGGAGCTGATGCTGATCCCCAGCTACTTCCTGATCAAGCTCTGGGGCGGGGTCGAGCGGCAGTACGCGGCCCTCAAGTACGTCCTCTACACGCTCCTGGGCAGCGTGTTCATGCTGGTCGGGATCGTGCTCCTGGACCTGAACTACCACCAGTGGGCCGTGACGCACCACATCGAGCCGGCCTACACGTTCGATTTCCTGCAATTGCTGGCCATCCCGATCCCCACGGACAAGCAGATCCTGATCTTCTGGCTCATCTTCCTCGGGCTGGCCTTCAAGGCGCCGATCTTTCCGTTCCACACCTGGCTGCCGGACGCCCTGCTGGAAGGGCCGATCGGCATGTCGGTGGTCCTGGCCGGGGTCAAACTCGGGACCTACGGTTTCCTGCGGTTCAGCCTGCCGTTGCTCCCGGACGCGGCCAGGAGCGAGGGCGTGGTCGCGGTCATGATGGCGCTGGCGTTGGCGGCGATCGTGTACGGGGCGATCGTGGCCCTGATCCAGCCGGATTTCCGGCGGCTGCTGGCCTTCAGCAGCATCAGCCACCTGGGCTTCGTCGTGGCGGGGACCTTCGCGCTGAACTTCCAGGGGCTCCAGGGCAGCCTGCTCACGATGATCAACCTGGGCTTCAGCACGGCCGGCCTCTTCTTCCTGGCCGGGTTCCTCTACGTGAGGCGGCAGACGACGAACCTCTCGGCCTTCGGCGGCCTGGCCAAGAAGCTCCCGCTGCTGGCCACGTTCCTGCTGATCATCGGCCTGGCCTCGATCGGGCTGCCGGGGACGAACGGGTTCGTGGGGGAGTTCCTGATCCTCCTGGGCACCTTCCAGGCTTCCTGGCTCTACGGGGCGATCGCGGTGACCGGGGTGATTTTCGGGGCGGCCTATTTCCTCTGGTACTACGAGCGGGCCATGTTCGGGCCGCTGACCCAGACCGTGAGCCACGCGCTCACGGACCTGAACGTCCGCGAGCTGGTGATCGCCGCCTCCCTCTCGGTCATGATTTTCTGGATCGGAGTCTATCCCTCGCCGTTCCTCAGGATGATGAACGGGTCGGTGCAGGCCCTGGTGGAGCGGCTGGAGCGGGGCGCGGCGGTGGCGCTCGCGCAACCGCCGGGCGCGAGGCACGAGGCGCGGGGCGCGGGGCATCAGACTAATGCGAGCAACGGGTTTTCTTCGGCATTGCCTCGTGCCACGAACCTCGAACCTCGCGCCGTGAATTAAGATGAGCGACTACACGCTGCTCTACATCCTGTTCGCGCCCTTCCTCGGGGCGATCCTGCTGCTGTTCATTCCGAACCGGCAGGCCCTCCAGGTCCGCCTCGTCGCGGCCGTCTCCTCCGGGATTTCCCTGTTGGCCTCCTTCTACCTCTTCTACGCCTACGACCCGGCCAAGGGCGGCTTTCAGTTCATCCAACGGTACGAATGGTCCCGGGAGCTGGGGATCGCCTTCTACCTGGGCGTGGACGGCATCGGGACCCCGCTGGTCCTGGCCTCCTCGATCCTGCTCTTCGCCGGCGTCTTCATCTCCTGGCACATCAAGGACCGGACCAAGGAGTTCTACATCTTCCTGCTGATCCTGGCGGCCGCCACGATCGGCGTGTTCATGTCGCTGGACCTCTTCTTCCTCTATTTCTTCTACGAGATGTCCGTGATCCCGATGTACCTCCTGTTGGGCGTCTGGGGCAGCCACACCAAGGGGTACCTGGACATGACCGACCCGGAGGGCCTCAAGAAGCGGGATTCGGTCGGGTTCATCTTCAACTTCGGGGCCAACAGCAAGGAATATGCGGCGATGAAGCTGACCCTGTTCCTTTCGGCCGGGGCGGTCGTCGCGCTGATGGGCATCCTGCTGATCTACAAGTACTCGGGCCTCAACACCTTCGACATCCTGGTGCTGCGGGAGAAGGCCCGCTTCTCCGGTCTCCTGGCCGACGTCATCTGGCTCCTGGTCTTCTTCGGGTTCGCCTCGATCGCCCCGATCTGGCCGCTGCACTCCTGGTCGCCGGTCGGGCACGCCGCGGCCCCGGCCGCCACGAGCATGCTGCACGCCGGCGTGCTGATGAAGCTCGGGCACTTTTCGATCATCCGGGTGGGCTACGAGATCCTGCCCGAGACCACCCGCGAGCTGATGCCGATCGCCGCGGTCCTCTGCATCTTCAGCATCATCTACGGCGGGTTCGTCGCCTATTACGCGCGGGACACCAAGTACGTGATCGGGTACTCCAGCTCCAGCCACATGGGGTACGTGTTCCTCGGCATGGCGGCGCTGGACTACATCAGCCTGAGCGGGGCCGTGCTCTACATGTTCGCCCACGCGCTCGCGACGGGCATGCTCTTCGCCATGGCCGGCTGGGTCTACGACCAGACGCACACGCGCGACATTCCCTCGCTCGGCGGGCTCGTGAACCGCATGCCGTTCGTGGCCGGCTGCTTCCTCGTCGCCTGCATGGCTTCGATCGGGATGCCGGGCACGGTCAACTTCATCGCGGAGATCATGATCCTGGTCGGGAGCTGGAACAAGTACCCGTTCCAGGTGATCGTGGCCGTGGTCGGGATCGTGCTGACGATGGCCTACCTGTTCCGGATGATGCGCGGGGTGTTCTACGGGGCGATGGACGCCCATTACAGCCACGCGCACGACGCGGTCGCGACGGTGGACCGGCTCCCGCTGCTGCTCATGATCGCGTGCAGCATCTCGTTCGGCATCTTCCCCGGCCACTTCTACAACGTGATCCGGTCCGGGGTGGACCCGCTGATCTCCCGCATCACGCAGGTGGTGCCGCTGACCGCGCAGAGCGGTGACGCGTTAACGAACCACGCGGATGAATTGGCCGCTTCCCCCCGTCACTCGTCACTCGTCACCCGTCACGAGGGGAACGAATGACGTTCAACCTGTCGCTATCGGGCTCGGACCTGCTCCTGATGCTGCCGGAGATCGTCCTCACGCTCTGGCTGTGCGTGGTCCTGATCGTGGACTTCGCCATGCCCCGGCTGCCCAAGGACCGGATCGCCTACCTGAGCCTGGCCGGATTGGGGCTCGTGCTGCTCAACCTCGCCTGGTTCGACCGGGCCGGCGTGACCGGCACCCTCTTCGCCAACATGTTCGTCGTGGACCGGCTGGCGATCTTCTTCAAGGTCTTCGTCGTCGGCGCCACGGCCCTGGTCATCCTGGCCTCGATGGACTACGTCCGGCGCTTCCGGTTCTTCAAGGGCGAGTATTACTTCCTCGTCCTGATGTCGGCGCTGGGCATGATGTTCATGGCTTCGGCCAACGACCTGCTGTCGGTCTTCATCACGCTGGAGTTCTCCACCTTCGGCTTCTACGTCCTGGTCGCCTACCTGCGCGACGACGTGGCCTCCAACGAGGCGGGGCTCAAGTTCTTCATCCTCGGCGTCTTTGCGGCGGGCCTGCTGGCCTACGGGATCAGCCTGGTGTTCGGCGAGACGGGCAAGCTGGTGTTCTCCGACATCGCCTCGGCCGGGGCGACGCCGGGGCTCGTGATCGGGTTCCTGCTGATCTTCGCCGCCCTCGGCTTCAAAATCGGGGCGGTGCCGTTCCACTCCTGGATTCCGGACACCTACCACGGGGCGCCCACGCCCGTGACCGCGTTCCTCTCGATCGCGCCCAAGGGGGCGGCCTTCGCGATCCTGCTCCGGATGTTCTTCGTGTCGCTGGCCACGTTCAAACCCGCCTGGGTGATGATGCTGGTGGGGGTCTCGATCCTCTCGATGACCTACGGGAACATCGTGGCGATCGCGCAGAAGAACATCAAGCGCCTGCTGGCTTACTCCGGAATCGCGCAGATCGGAAACGTGCTGATCGGGCTGGCGGCTGGCACCAAGATGGGGGGCGACGCGATCCTGTTCTACCTGCTGACCTATCTGTTCGCCAACCTGGGCGCCTTCGCGATCGTGATCGCGGTGGGCAACCTGATCCAGAGCGACGAGATCGAGGATTACAACGGCCTCAACCGCCGCTCCCCGTTCCTGGCTTTCGCCATGCTGGTCTTCCTCCTGTCCCTGGCCGGGGTCCCGCCGCTGGCCGGCTTCATCGGCAAGCTTTACATCTTCGTCGCCGCGATCAAAGAGGGCCTCTACACGCTGATCGTGGTCGGGCTCGTCAACATCGTGATCTCGATGTACTACTACCTGGTCGTGGTCAAGAAGATGTACATCAACGAGCCGGCCGATTCCACGCCGCTCGCCATCTCGGGCCCGATGAAGGCGGTCGTCTACGTCGGCCTGGCCGGCACGCTGATCCTGGGCATCTACCCGCAGCCCTTCATCGACTGGGTCGTCGCCGCGACCCTCATGTTCTCCAACATGGCCGGGGCGTCCGCCTCGATCGCGCCTCCGCCCGTCCTCCCCTTCGGCGGCTAAGCTTCCCTTCTGAGTCGCGCCGCGATCGTTGACAGGGCCCGAACGGAACGGTAGAGTTTGCCCGTTGATGAAATCAGAGGGGAGGTCAGGATGCGCTTCACTCCGAGCAGGTCGAACGTCGGTCCCGGACTCATCATCGGGTGCATGATCCTGGCTCTCGGCGTGCAAGCCGGCTGCGGCACACTGGCCGTGACGGAGGAGCCGACCCCGAGCCTTCCGCAGAAACCCATCCCGGCCAGGCTGGGCGTGCACGTGACCGGCGAGGCGCTCAAGCGGGCCTTCGCCGATCCGGATCGGCGCAAGCTGGGGCTGGCCCCGGGACAATACTTCACCGACGTCATCCTGCTTCCTCCGGAAACCCGGTACATCGCCCCGCAAGACATTCTCGATCAGTTCGGCGCGGATCTGATCCTCCAGCTCCAAATCACCGATACGAAGAGCAGCGGGGATATGAACGCGATCTTTTTCGCGGCGATGCCCTTGACCTTCTTCGAGCCGCTCGCGCCGATCATGAGCTATGAAGTCACCGTGACCATGGAGGCCAACCTGCGGGATGCCCGAACCGGCCGCCTGCTCTGGGCCAAGACCGAGCCGACCTTGGCCACCGACCACTTCAGTCCCATCGGTCCGGAAGAGAAGATGGCCGGCTTAGCTCAGCGCGGGCTCCACAATGCCGTCGTCAGGGTCTTCGAGACCTTGAAGCAGGAGCTGGCGGCCTATCAGCCTGGCGCTGTCCCCAAGCTGGCGGGCAGGATCGGGAGCAGCGCGGCCCTCAGCCAGGTACAAAAGGAGCTCAAGGAGCTCGAGGAGCAGGAGCGGCAGCTCGATGAGCAGAAGAAAGAGGAGCAGAAGAGGCTGGCCGCGGTTCGGCAGCAGATTGAAGAGAAGAAGAAGCGGATCGAGGAGGAGAAAAGGAGCAGGGTGGGGGGCGGCGCCGCGCTCAGCCAGGCGGAAAAGGAGCTCAAGGCGCTGGAGGAGCAAGAGCGGCAGGTAGAGGAACAGAAGAAAGAGCAGGTGAAGTTGGCGGCGATTCAGCAGCAGATCGAAGAAAAGAAGAGGCGGATTCTCGAAGAAGAGAAGAAGAAGCGGGAAAGGGTGAAGGCGAATCGCTATGCGATCGTGATGGGCATCGAGCAGTATCGGGAGCGAATTCCCAAGGCGGACTTTGCGGTGCAGGATGCCAAGGACGTGGCCCAGTTCCTGACCGCACAGGCCGGCTACCGGGAGGAGAACGTCATCCTGCGCCTGAACGAGCAGGCGACGAAGTCCGACATGGAGAAGTACTTCGAGGCCTGGCTCAAGAACAACGTGGACGCGAACGCCAGCCTGCTCATTTACTTTTCCGGCCACGGCGCCCCCCAGGCCGCGACCGGCGACGCCTACCTCGTGCCCTACGACGGAGACCCGGCCTTCATTGAGCAGACCGGCTATCCGCTCAAGCGGCTCTACCTGATGCTGGACAAGCTGCCGACCAAGAACGTCGTCGTGATGCTGGATTCCTGTTTCTCCGGGGCCGGCGGCCGGTCCGTGCTGGCCAAGGGGGCCAGGCCGATGGTCCTGACGGTCGAGGGGCTGGCGAGCAGCGCGAAGGCCGTGGTCCTGGCCGCGACCTCCGGGAGCCACCTCAGCCTGGCGGATCAGGAGAAGGGCCACGGCCTGTTCACCTATTACGCGCTCCAGGGGCTTGCCGGCGACGCCGACGCGAACGGCGACGGGGCCATCGACGTGCAGGAGCTCTTCGAGTACCTCAAGCCGCAGGTGCAGCGGGTCGCCCGCCGGACCTACAACACCGAACAGGTGCCGCAATTGATCGTCCCGCCCGCACTGGCCACCCAGGCCCCGCCCAGGCTGGTCGAGCTGCGATAGAATCGGGGCCGGTCGCGGGCTTCTTGGGCCTCCTGGAGGCGACGCTCGTTCAGCCCCCGTCGTCGTGCGCGGATCGTCATGAGACGCCGATCGTGAGAGAGCGAAGGCACAGATCGCTAATGGGGCTCTTCGTCTTGTGGCTGGTCGGGCTGGCGGGGCTGACGGCGCCGGGACCGGCTCTGGCCCAGAACGTGGAGTGGGAGCCGCTCGATGACGGGCTGGCTGTCTCGGTCTGGGAACCGGCGGCGCAGTGCCACGACGACGTGCCGGCCCTCTATCTCGTCAGGATCGATCCCGAGCAGCTCCGCTTCGAGACCTACTACTACCGGGACGAAAGGCTGACGGTCCCCCCGACCATCCGGGAATGGCAGGAGCGGACGAAGAGCCGCCTGCTCTTCAACGCCGGGCTTTTCCGGGAGGATTACTCCTACATGGGGCTGCTGTTCAAGGGCGCGCGGTCTCTGGGGGGGAAGCGCCATTCCCAATGGCAGGGGCTCTTCGTGGCGGAGCCGGTCCACAAGGGCCTGCCCAAGGCGCGCGTCCTGGACTTGGCGGCCGATCCCTTCCCCGAGTCGAATCCCCCCTACAGGGAGGCGGCCCAGTCGCTGATGCTGCTGGACGGCTCGGGGAAGCCGCGGGTGCGTCAGACCGACAAACGGGCGCACCAGACGATCGTGGCGGAGGACGCTCAGGGCCAGATCCTCGTGCTCAAAACGACCGACGAGGTGGGCCTGCGGGCGCTGGCGGAATGTCTGCGGGATCGGTTTCCGGCGATCCGGCGCGCCATGGCCATGGACGGCGGTTCCTCGTCCGACTTGCTGGTCGAGGCGGGGCTGCTCCAGGGGCTGAAACGTGCGGCGGGAGCGAGGTCCCGGCAGTCGCTCGTGGACGGCAGCGGGACCGCGCACATCCCGCTCCCCGCGGTCATCGGAATCTTTCCGCGGCACGAGAAGTGATGGGGAAGTGTCCCTCCCCTTTCACCTGTCGCGCGTCACGGTCTCTTTCAGCCTCGCGGCGCCTCGACCGGGTAGCCGGCTTCCCTCCAGGCGTTCATGCTGCCGTTGACGTTGTAGACGTGCTTGTAGCCCAGGTCGGCCAGCGCCTCGGCGGCGATGTTGCTCCGGTGCCCGGATTGGCAGTAGACGACGATGTGGTCGTCCAGCTTCGCGCCGATCTCGCGATGGCGGGCCCGGATCTGCCGGTAGTCAATGTTCCGGTCCGTGCCGGGAATCACGCCGGACCGGTGCTCTTCCGCCGTCCGGACGTCGACCAGGAAGAAGCCCTTGGCGGACGGGCTCGGAGCCTTGGCCAGCCCGGCGCGGAGCTGCTCCACGGTGAGGAGGTACGAATGGTAGGCGGAGGCCGGCCTCTCGAACGGGACCAGCGCCAAGCCCAGGACTGCGGCGATTCCGACGGCAAAGAGGGTGCGCTTCATGGCTTCACCTCGTGTAACGAGAACCGCGGCCCTCGACGGACCGGGGTGTGACCATGCCGATGCCCATTCCAAATCATCATAGGGGGGCGATGGAGGGCTGGTCAAGAGCGGTCCTGCTGGCCGCGCTGCTCGTGGTCGCCGGCTGCGGCGAAGGCGCCAAGCTGGTGCAGGAGACGGACTCCGGCGGGATCGTCACGTATCCGTTCAAGGGCGAGAACGGCTACCTGTTCACGAAGTTCAGGAAGGACGCGTTCGGGATCATCGAGGAGCGGTGCCAGGGACGCTACACGGTGATCAAGGAGGCGGAGGCCAGGGGACGCACCCGCATCGTGGAGAACGCCGGCGGGCAGGAGGCGGTCACCGAACGGCGCTGGGGCATCCAGTTCCGGTGCAAGTAGGTGATCGGTGATGCGTGAAGTGTGATGGGGACCAAGATGATCTGGTTGAGTCGTCGTCACACATCACGTTTCACCCATCACCCATCACGGTGACTTGCGGCGAGAAGGTCGTCAATCGTGAGGAGGCTCAGGAGCGTCAGCCCTTGCTCTTCGATCCTGGCCCGGCCGTCCTGCTCCTTCCGGTCCACGATCACCAGCGCGTGATCCACCTTGAGGCCCGCGTCCCGCGCGACCTTCGTCGCCTTGAGGACCGACCCGCCGCTGGTCAGCACGTCGTCCACGATCACGGCCCGATCGCCCGGCCTCGCGGCCCCCTCGATCAGCTTCCCCAACCCGTGGTCCTTCGGCTGCTTGCGCACGACGAAGGTCCGCCAGTCCTTCCTGGGAGTCCCGCCGTGCCCGTAGTCCGAAATGGCCGTGGCGATCGCGATCGCGCCGATCTCCAGTCCGCCCAGACAGTCGAATTCCAGCGATTTCAAACGCTCGAAGGCCAGTTGGGCGACCAGGCGGCGCGGGGCCGGATGGGCCATGAGGATGCGGCAGTCCACGTAGTAGGGGCTCGTCGCGCCGGAGGCCAGCTTGAAGCCGCCGGCCGGGTCCCACTTGAAGGAGTGGGTCTCCAGAAAGGCCCGGGCCAACGCGTCCTTCGCAGTCACGAGTCCCTCGCGGTCAGGCAGATGGCGCAGTATAGCCGGATTTGCGCCGGGAGTCACCAGGCGGGAACCGGCTCGTTTCTTGACGGGTCTGCCGGTCGGGCGTACGGTGTTCCCTGCGGGATCAACCCGATCACGAAAGGAGCGGACCATGAAGAGACAGACCATTATCGCCATGGGACTGGCCGTCGCGTTGACCGCGCCGGCGCTCGCGCAGACTCAATCTCCCCGCGTCGACCAACGGGAGCGGAAGCAGCAACAGCGGATCGAGCAGGGGGTCAAGAGCGGGGAACTGACGCCCCGGGAGGCCAAGCGGCTGGAGGCGGAGCAGGCCGGGATCCGCGCCGAGGAAGCGCGGATGAAATCAGACGGCACGCTGACCAAGCGGGAACGGGCGAAGCTGCACCGGGACCTCGACCGGTCCAGCCGGCACATCGCCAAGGAGAAGCACGACGCGCAGAAGCGGTGAGCGTGGCTCAGGCGGCTGTGCCGATCAGGAACTTCACCGTCGCCTCGTCGCCCAGGAGCGCGACAGCGATCAGCCAGCCCTCCACCTGTTCGGTCTTCGCGGAGGAAACTCACTAAACTCGTTTGCCATGGGAAAGCCTGTCACACCGCGGCATAAAAACGGATCTTGGAGGTGCTCCGCAAGAGCCCGGTGCTCCGGCTGGAGGGCAACAAGACAGTCACATTCAAGAACATCCGCCCTCCCGCGAAGACGCTTTCCTTGTCAGCCGAGGCCCTGGTCACCAATGGCGGCGACAAGCCTGTGGCGCTCGTCTTCGGTCCGGAGAACGGCGCAGTCAGCGAAAAGCTGGTGTATGAGGCGGCGCGCGAGGCGTACGCGAAAAGCTACACGCACTTGTATGTGACCGGATTCGCCATCCAACCCAATGCCCGGACGCTCGTGGACAAGTGTTCTGAGGTGATGGGCGTTCCCGCGACCTATGTCCAGGCGAACCCGGACTTGATGATGGGCGACCTGCTGAAGAACATGCGGTCGAGCCAGATTTTCAGCGTGTGCGGACAACCGGAGATCAAGGTGCGCTGGACGAAGGGGAAACAGTATCAAGTCGAATTGCTCGGCCTGGACGTGTTCGATCCCGTCACGATGGAGGTGACGCACCGGAACGGCGAGGATGTGCCGGCCTGGTTCCTCGACACGGACTACAGTGATCTCTGCTTCCACGTCTCGCAGGCCTTCTTCCCACGAATGGGCGCCTGCGACAATCTGAAGAAGGCGCTCAAGGGCGAGTATGAGGCCAGCGTCTGGGATCACCTTGCCGGGACCGCGAGCGCGCCGTTTGAACCGGGCGAGCACAAACAGATCGCCGTGAAGGTGATTGACGACCGGGGGAACGAATTGCTGGTGGTGCAGAAGTTGGCGTAAACTAAGGGCTCCGAGGAGATTTTGCCCATGACGCAGACGGCGCTGCTAGAACACGTCACCAAGACCATCGTCGAACGGTTTCACCCGAAGCGGATCGTCGTCTTCGGAAGCTACGCACGCGGGGAGGCCGGTCCGGACAGCGACCTGGACCTCTTTATTGAAATGGATACCCCGCGCCGTCCCCCGGATCGGGCGATCGAGGTGAGCGAAGTCTTCGGACTCCGCCCCTGGCCGATGGACATCGTCGTCTATACGCCGGAGGAGGTCCGTCGCCTGCGCCACGTGAACGGCACCCTGCTATCGGTGATCGAGAAGGAGGGCAAGGTGCTGTATGAGCAGCCCTGAGTCCAACTTCTCCGCGTGGGTCCGCAAGGCCGAACACGATCTGCTCAATATCGAGAATAACCTCGCCGCGAAGGAGATTCCCTGGGACACGGTCTGCTTCCACGCCCAACAGGCCGCCAAGAAACTCTTGAAGGCGTTTCTTGTCTTTCACGGTCGCGATTTGTCGAAGACGCATGATCTGGTGGCGTTGCTCGCCCAATGCGTCGAGTGCGATGCCGGCCTGGCCGCGCTGGAATCCGATTGCCGGAAGCTGACGGCTTATGGCATGGCGGCCCGGTATCCTGACGACCTGTTCGATCCCAGCGAGGCGGATGGCCGCGATGTGGTCGCGGCGGCGCATCGAGTTCGCACCGAGATTCTCGCCCGCCTCCCGAAGACCAGATGAGCGCCTACGAAGTCCCTGAACCCATCCTCAATTCCCCCTTCGAGGAGCCAACGATCCTCAACGACCAAAGAAAAGAGCCGTTAGCTATTCGTTAGCTAACGGCTCTCTCTTGCCTGTGAAGCCTTTGAAAAACTAGGAGAAGACGAGAAATGGTGCCGAAGCCGGGACTTGAACCCGGACGGGCCGAAGCCCGCTAGACCCTGAATCTAGTGCGTCTGCCAATTCCGCCACTTCGGCACTGAAAGGCAACGTTGAGTGATGAAGGCTGAACGCTGAACGAAAGAGGCCGTCTTCCATTCATCATTCCGCGTTCATCGTTGTCGCGTTCGGGGGGCTGCATTATCCCTGATCGGCTGAGGCCCAGTCAAGCCGAACCCAAACGCGTGAGACGTAAGACGTCAAACGTGAGACGTTCTCTCCCATCTCATCCGGCTTGGGCCGACGGTTGGGGGCGTTGCCAGAGGGTCGAGACGCCGGACGACCCCCAGGCCTGCGGGGCGGCGAGGTCGCGGGTGTCCCCGCAGAGGACGATCCGCTCTCGGACCAGGCCCGCGGCCGCCAGCAGGAAGGAAGCCGGGATCGACGGCGCCTCGTCGGCGATCAGCACGTCGAAGCGGACCTTGCTGAACAGAGGGTCCGACACGACGCGGGCCGCCGTCGTGACGACCACCCGCTTGTTCTGGATGAACGCCTGCCGGTTGGTCCCTTCCTCCGCGGCTAGCATTTCCCGGATCTTCTTGGTGCCGCCCAGCCGTTTGATCTCCTGCTTGAGCTCGGTGTACTCGGGGCGCAGGTCCTTCGGGATGGCCGCCTCCGGGGCCAGCTCCTCGATCCGGTGCTTGGCGATCTCCAGCTCGGCCAGCAGCCCCTGGATCTGCTGCTCGTAGATGGCGCGGTGCTCGCCGAGCGTCTGCACGTTCTTGCCCATCGTCTGCATGGCGAGCCGCTTCCAGATCGGGAGCGATTCATAGTCGGCCAGCGTCTGGGCAATCTCCTTGATCTTCCCCTGGAGCTCGCTGAGCTGCGTCAGGAGCCGCCACTCCAACAGCTTGACCTCGTCCAGGTCCCGCTGCTTCTGCGCCTTGTAGGCCAGCAGCGGCGTGAGCTCCCGGAACCGGTCGTACTTGCGGCGGAGCGCCGCCTTGTCGGCCCGGGATTTGGCGTAGAACTGGTGCATCTGCGCCTCGAAGCCCAGCTCCGCCAGGGCCATCCCGCTGGCCTGGGCGAGGACCGGCATCTCGTACCGGCAGAGCCAGCTCTTGTAGGTGAGGCCGGCGGCGCGCATCGCCCGTGCCGCGAGACCCACCACCTCGTCCGAGGACCGGTGGTCCGGGCTGACCACCAACACGCGCTTGTTGTTGCGCACCAGCTCGATGACGTGACCGGCGAGCCTGGTCCGGCGCGCGCCGAGCTCGTCGCTCCAGATGGTGCCGAAGACCGCGGTGGTCGCCGCCGCGCGCACCTGGTCCTCCCGCGTTCGGTCCGGAACCAGCCAGGGAACCAGCCGCTCGGCCGGCCCCAGCGCATAGGCCCCGGCCTTGGTCGCCATGTCGGCGAGCCGCCGCGCGGCCGTGTCGAAGAACCCGGTCGCGTCCGGCACGATCGTGGCCGCCTCGACGGTCTGGCCGAAGGCGTCGAAGGCCTGGACCAGGGCCGTGTCGTCCGTCCGGCCGACCACGAAGCCTTCGGTGGGCTCGATGTCGTCGGGCGGCAGGATCGTGACCGGCACGTCTTCCGCAAGGAGGCAAGAGGGCGGGACGTCGAAGGCGTAGAGGTGCAGGGTGCCGGCGGTCGCGACGCGCCGCCCGCCGGTGGCCGTGACCGGGGCGTCGAGGCCCCGGCCGGCCGCGGCGTCGCGCTCGTCGTTCAGGGCCTGGGAGAACCGGTGGAGCAGGTCGAGAAGTTTCATCCGTCGGCGCTCGATTCCTCGAAATCGCGGCCATCTTATCGCAGGGCCCCCGGCCTGTCCAGGAGCCCTGTCCGCGTCTCCGGCCTCCACACGTCAATTGACTTTTCCCGGGGCGCTCAGTATGATTTTTGCCTTTCTCACAGAAGGAGTCGGCGTCATGAAGGTGATTCTGAAAGAGCACGTGGACGGGGTCGGGCATTTGGGGGACCTGCTGGACGTCTCCGACGGCTACGCGCGCAACTACCTGCTGCCGCGCGGCAAGGCGTTGGAGGCTAACCCCAGGAGTGTCAAGGCCTTTGAGCACGCCAAGCGGGTCATGGCGGAGAAGGCCCGGAAGGAAAAGCTGGGGATCGAGGAGCTGGCGAAGAAGATGTCGGCGGTCGCGCTCACGATCGAGGCTCAGGTCGGCAAGGACGACAAGCTGTTCGGATCGGTCACGGCCAAAGACCTGGCCGAAGGGCTCGCCGAGCACGGGTTCACGGTGGATCGGCGCAAGATCCAGCTCGCGCAGCCGATCAAGGAGCTCGGCACCTTCACGGTCCCGGTCAAGCTCCATCGGGAGGTCACGGCCGCCGTCTCGGTCAAGGTGGTGAAGAAGCAGCAGGAGGGCGAGGCGCAGCCGGCCGAGGAGAAGGGCGGCCATTGAGTCTGACGGCGGCGGGCGGTTGAGCGAGGAGGCGGGATGACGAACGCGGTAGGCTCATTGAAGGCCCTGAAGGCGACCGACCCGGCCGTGTACGACGCGATCCGCGCGGAGGAGAAGCGGCAGCGCGACAAGCTGCTGCTGATCGCGTCGGAGAACTTCGCC
This sequence comes from Nitrospirota bacterium, assembly GCA_040757595.1. NCBI lineage: Bacteria > Pseudomonadati > Nitrospirota > Nitrospirota bacterium. The sequence goes on from JBFLWP010000003.1 coordinate 223,092, forward strand.
AGCCCGGCCGTGCTGGCGGCCCAGGGCTGCCTGATGACGAACAAGTACGCGGAGGGCTACCCGGGCCGGCGCTACTACGGGGGCTGCCAGTTCGTGGATTCCGTGGAGGACCTGGCCATCCAGCGGGCCAAGCAGATCTTTGGGGCGGAGCACGTGAACGTGCAGCCCCACTCCGGCTCCCAGGCCAACATGGCGGCGTACCTGGCGGTCCTGAAGCCGGGCGACGTGATCCTGGGCATGGACCTGGCGCAGGGCGGGCACCTGACCCACGGCAGCCGGGTGAACTTCTCGGGCACGCTCTTCCACTCCTACTTCTACGGCGTGGACCGGCAGACGGAGACCGTGGATTACGACGCGGTCCGGCGGATCGCGGAGGAGTGCCGGCCGCGGATGATCGTGGTGGGCGCCAGCGCCTACGCGCGGATTCTGGACTTCCCGCGGTTCCAGGCGATCGCCCAGTCCGTCGGCGCCTATCTGCTGGTGGACATCGCCCACATTGCGGGCCTGATCGCGGCGGGGCTCCATCCCAGCCCGGTGCCCTACGCGGACTTCGTGACCACGACCACGCACAAGACTCTGCGCGGCCCCAGGGGCGGCATCGTCATGTGCAAGGCCGAGCACGCCAGGGCGGTGGACAAGATCGTGTTCCCCGGGCTCCAGGGCGGGCCGTTGATGCACGTGATCGCGGCGAAGGCCGTCGCGCTGCAGGAGGCCCTCTCCCCCTCGTTCAAGCGGTACCAGCAGCAGGTGGTGGCCAACGCCAAGGCGCTGGCGGCCGGGCTGATCGAGCGCGGCTACCGGGTGGTCTCGGGCGGGACCGACACGCACCTCATGCTGGTCAACCTCGGCGTGAAGGGCATCACGGGCAAGGAAGCCGAGACCGCGCTCGACGCGGCCGGCATCATCGTGAACAAGAACACCGTGCCCTACGACGAAAAACCCCCGGCCGTGGCGAGCGGCATCCGGCTCGGGACCCCCATCGTCTCCACGCGGGGCATGCGCGAGCCGGAGATGGGCGAGATCGTCGGGCTGATCGATCGGGTCCTTCAGAAGCCCCAGGACAAGCGCGTGCAGCGGGCGGTCCGGAAGGAAGCCAAGGCCCTCTGCGGGCGGTTCCCCATTTTCTATCCGTACGAAGCCGCTCCGGTCTGAGACGGAGATCCCTCGGTGAAGTGTCCCTTCTGCGACGCGATCGAGGACAAGGTGGTGGATTCGCGGATGGCCCGGGAGGGCGGGGTCATCCGTCGCCGCCGCGAATGTCTGGCCTGCAAGCGGCGCTATACGACCTACGAGCGGGTCGAGGAGATTCTGCCGGTCGTCGTGAAGAAGGACGGCCGGCGGGAGCCCTTCGACCGGCTCAAGATCCTGGCCGGACTCAAGAAGGCCTGCGAGAAGCGTCCCATCAGCACCGCCACGATCGAGGCAGTCACGGACCGGGTCGAAAAGCGCATCCAGGAAATGGGCGAGACCGAGATCCCGAGCAGCGTCGTGGGGGAGGAGGTCATGAAGGAGCTGCACCAGCTCGACCAGGTGGCCTACGTCCGGTTCGCGTCGGTGTACCGGGAGTTCAAGGACATCGATCAGTTCATGGACGAGCTGAAGGCGCTCGCCCGCGAGCGGCGGGAACGGTAGCCCGGCCCGGTCATCCGCCTCGTTTCCTCCCCGTCCGTTCCCGATCCGACGACTTCACGAGCGCGCCGGCGTGTTGAGAGAGAGCCGTGCCCGTCGCACCTCCCAAATCGATGAGACGCGGAACCGCCCGGAAGCGGCCTTCCGCGGCCGTGACGCACGTGGCCATCATCGGGGCCGGGCGGGGCGGGACCGCCCTGATGGAGATCTTCGCCAAGGACCCGCTGGTCCAGATCGTGGGCATCGCGGAGATCAACCCGAAGGCGGTCGGGCTCCCGCTGGCGCGGCGGCTCAGGATTCCCGTGACGCGCGACTACCGGGAGCTGCTCGCGATGGAGCGGGTGGACCTGATCATCGACGTGACCGGCGACGCCGAAGTGGGACGGATGCTGCAGGATTTCCACCGGATGGGCGTCGCGGTGGTCGGCGGCGCGAGCGCCAAGTTCATGTGGCAATTGATCGAGGCGCGCATCCGGGCGACGGCGGAGATCGAGAAGACGCTCAACAAGTACCAGTCCCTGTACCGGCTCTACGTGAAGGAGGCGGGCGCGGCGGTCACCGAAGAGCGCACCCGCATCGCCTGCGAGATCCACGACGGGCTGGTCCAGAACCTGGCCGGGGTGAACTTCAAGCTGGACCTCTGCCAGGAGCTGCTGCGGAAGGACCCCCAGGCCTGCCTGGGCACGCTCCGCGAGACCAAGGCCCAGCTCAAGCTGGCGATCCAGGAGGCCCGCCAGGTCATCTTCAACCTGCGCCCGCTCCACTACGACAGGCTCGAGCTGATCCCGGCGCTCACGAACTACCTCAAGTCGTACGAAACCCAGTACCACATCAAAACCGAGTTTTCCCTGTCCGGCGACGAGACGACGCTGAACCCCAAGACGAAGATCTTCCTCTTCCGGATCATGCAGGAGGCGCTCAGCAACGTCCAGAAGCACTCCCGCGCGGAGCGAGTCTCGGTCCACCTGTCGGTCGGCCGCGACCGCCTGACCGCCACGATCACGGACGACGGCGTCGGGTTCGACGTGGAGGCCGTGGCTCGGGACCCCGAGAAGTGGGACCACTTCGGGCTGCGGGGGATTCTGGAGCGGGCCCGACTGGTCGGCGGGGAGGCCAGGATCGAGTCCAAGAAGGGGCGGGGCACGCGCGTGGTGATCGAGGTGCCGCTGACGCAGAAGGAGGCCAGGCGAAATGGAGCGCATTAAGGTGCTGATCGCGGACGATCACCGGGTGGTTCGCGAGGGGTTGGCCGCCATCCTGAAGACGAAGGAGAACATCGAGGTCGTCGGGGAGGCGCAGGACGGGCAGGAGGCGATCGAAAAGGCCCGGTCGCTCGTGCCGGACGTGATCCTGATGGACGTGAGCATGCCCCGGATGGGCGGGGTCGAGGCCACGCGGCAGATCAAGCGGGAGTTCCCGCACATCGGCATCATCGCGCTCACGATGTACGAGGAGCAGCAGTACATCTTCGATCTCGTGCGGGCCGGGGCCACCGGCTATCTGCTGAAGGACACGGATTCGGCGCAGATCGTGGCGGCAATCCGGGCCGTGTACCGCGGCGAGTCGCTCATCCATCCCGCGGTGGCCAGCAAGATCCTGGCGGAGTTTTCACTCCTGGCGCAGCGGAAGGGCAAAAAGCCGGCCTGGGCGGAGCACGACCTGACCGAGCGGGAGATCACGGTGCTCAGGCTGGTGGCGGACGGGAAGACCAACAAAGAAATCGCCAACAGTCTGGACCTGAGCGAGAAGACCGTCAAGAACCACGTACGCAATATCTTCCACAAGCTCCAGGTCTACGACCGGACCCAGGCGGCCATCCTGGCGATCCGCAAGGGGTTGATCGAGCTGGAGCCGAAGCCGTAATTGAGGAGAAGCGGTCAGTCTTCAGTTCTCAGTAGTCAGTTCTTTCGGAAAACCGATAACTGACAACTGAAGACTGAAAACCCTCACGCGTAGCAGTCCTCTTCCCAGGGGGAGCGCCGTGTTCGAATAGCCCCGCACTTCCCAGTACCCCGGCCGCTCGCGCTCCAGGAGCAGGATCTCCTTTCATCCGCTTCGCGCCTTTCCAGGCGTAACGCTTGGGCACGACCATGCGGACGGGGCCCCGCGCTCCCGCGAGAGCGGCTGCCCGTTCCTACTCCTGGTCAACAAGACATCTTTAGGGGCAAGTGACAATCAACTTTCTCGACAGAACGGCTGAATTGTAAAGAACGACGCGCACAGGGCCCTGTGGCTTGGGGAACTTGCGAAAAAAGTCACACGTGTCAGGTTTTTACAACAGGATAGTCGTGGTCATGAGCGGAATGTTGGAAAATTCATTATTGAAATCAGCATGTTAAATTAATTTTCCCGAAGAGGTCTTGCTGGCACGCTCGTTGCTGAATCCGACGGTCGCTTGAGGAGATTCATGCGCCCACAATATACGATAGCTCAGCCGATCACCTGCTCCGGGGTCGGTCTCCATACCGGAGACCTGGTCACGATGACCCTCAACCCCGCTCCGCCGGACACCGGCCTGGTCTTCATCCACAAACAGGAAGACCGTGCGGTTTCGCTGCAGGCATCGGTCAGGAACCTGGTGCCGACGGAATTGTGCACCGCCCTGCACGTGAACGGCACCGTGATCAAGACGGTGGAGCACGTGCTCGCGGCGCTGGCCGGCCTCGAAGTTGACAACGTGTCCGTGGAAGTGGATGGGGGCGAGGTGCCGGCGATGGACGGCAGCGCCATCCCGTTCGTCCACATGATCCGTTCGGCGGGCATCGTTCCCCAGGAGCGGCGCCAGTCGTTCCTGAAGATCGTGCGGCCGATCGAAGTGCGTGACGGCGACCGGACGGTGAGGATCGAACCGTCGGCGACCACGCGCATCACCTATTCGATTCACTACAACCATCCGCTGATTCGGAAGCAGTCCTACACCTATGACTGGTCGGCGGCTTCGTTCGAGCGCGAGGTCGCGGAGGCCCGGACGTTCGCGTTCTTGAAGGAAGTGGAGGGCCTGTGGGCCAGAGGGCTCGCCAAAGGCGGGTCCCTCGACAACACGGTCGTCCTGTCCGACGACAACATCCTCAACGAGTCCGGCCTGCGCTTTGCCGACGAGTTCGTGCGGCACAAGGTGTTGGACCTCATCGGCGACCTCTCGCTCCTCGGCGTGCCCTTCATCGGGCATCTGATCGCCGACCGGTCCGGCCACGCCCTGCACACGAAGCTCGTCGAGAGGATTCTCGCACAGCCTGACTGCTGGGTGCTGCTGAAGAGCGGGGATCTGCCGCACGCCGCCTCGCGTGCGGTGTACACCCACGCTCCCGCCCCCGCCTCGGTCTAGTCTTTCCCCGACTCGTCCCGAGCGTCTGCCGGAATTCCCACAAATGGGCGTGTGTACCTCCGGTGCGGATTGTTCTTGAGGGGGTGGGAGACTCTGCCGGGGAGAGGAAAAAGGGCGCCGGGGGCGAGTGGCCTCGCTCCCGGCGCGCATGCGTGGAGGGCTTATCTCTTCTTCTTCTTCGCGCCCTTCTTCGTCGCCAACGCACTCACCTCCTTTCGTAGATCCCCGGCTTGAAAACCGGAAAATCCTTCACGCCGCCTGCGGCACAGCCGCGGCAACGTGTATGGAGCGTTCCAGCAGGAACTCCCGCGCTTGCTCGATGACATCGCTGACCGGCGGGAGGCGCGGTCGCTTCTGGTCGGTGATAATTCGGCTTGACGGGCTGGCGAGTTTGGCTGAGTCGGGTTCCACTCGGTGGCGGAGTTCGGCAAGGTCTGGCGCCTCTTGTTGGCGCGGGTGCTTGTTCGAGGCGCGTTTCGCTGTTTCTCCAGTTCCAGCAGAGGAATCTTGTAACTGCCGATCCGCTGTGCGAGGCCTACGAAAATATCGTTGGGCTCATCCACGAACATGCACTCTGCGACACGATATAGCAGCGATGAAAAACCAAGTCAACCAAAAAATCGCCAGACGCGACTCGATTGCCGCCCGTCGAGGATGCTCGTCGTCGGTTGTCCCCGATCCAAACGGGCAGCCGGCTGCGCACGGGGGCCACGCCTCCTGCGGCTTGGCCAGGGATTTTGCCTGCCTCAAAGAAAGCGGATCTGTGTTAGAGTCGTGAGGGAATCGTCGGGAGCTCGCCGGTCGCTCCACGAAAACTACAAGGAGGATTCGATGAACAAGCTGAAGCTGCTCGCCCTGCTCTGCCTGGTCATGGCTCTGACCGCAGCCGGCTGCGGCCGCCATTACGGCCGCGGCGATGTGGACGCGATGGGCGAACGGGTCGCCCACGAGATGAACGAGCTGATCGAGAAGACCGTCCAGGACTCCGAGAAGGCCAAGAAGGTCGAGGCGGTTGTGGCCGACATCGTGCAGGAGATCAAGGAGTCCTACAAGCAGAACCGCCAGTTCCACCGGAAGCTCTACGAGCTCAACGCCAACTACCAGGCGGTGCCCGAAGATTTCACGAAGATCCTGGACGAGATGAACAACAGCCGGATGCGCTCGGCCACCAAGATCCTGGGCCTGCGGTTCAAGATGAAGGAGATGCTCACGGCGGAGGAGTGGAAATCGCTCAGCGACGGGATGAACCAGTATCGCGCGCGCTACTGGCACGACAAGGACGGGACTGACGCGGGGAAGAGCGGCGGCTGAGTCACCCGAGCGCGGCGAGATCGGTCGGATAGTTCACGCAGAGGAGCTCGGCCGTGCCGTCCCGCACTTCGAGGGCCGTCAAGGCTGCGTGGGCGACGCGGATCTGGCGGATGCGCTGGAGGTCCAAGCGGAGGTAGTGGGCCAGGATGGTCCGCAGCACGTCGGCGTGGGACACGAGGAGGAGCGGGGCTGAACCGGTCTGGGTGCAGGCCCGCTCGACCGTCGCGACGGCCCGCTCTTGCACCTCGCGCAGCGTCTCGCCGCCGGGCGGACGGGCGTCCAGCGAGTGTGCGTAGAAGTTGAGCCGCACGAGATCATCCGCCAGCTCCTGCCAGTAGCGTCCTTCCCACTCTCCCACGCCGATCTCGGTGAGCCCCCGGTCGGTGGTCACCGGCACCTTGAGCGTCGCGGCGAGAATCTCCGCCGTCTGCCGGGCCCGCGCGACCGGGCTCGAATAGAGCGCGCCAATCGTCCGCCCTTCGAGCAGGGTTGCCAGGCGCCGCGCCTGGGCCTCTCCGGTCCGGTTCAGCGGCACGGGCTTCTCGCCCATGATCTGCCCGCTGCAGTTCCAGTCCGTTTCGCCGTGTCTGACGAGGAGGAGCGTGCTCATGGAGCGTTCCGGCTCTGCTCACCCGGCGGCCGGCCGGGCATCCGTCTTGGCCGTCAAGGGGATGTGGACCCACCGTTGGGCTCCGTCGGTGGAGCGGTAGAGCCCGCTCCCGTTTGTGCCGACGTAGAGGACCCTGGAATCCAGGGGGCTCATGACGATCGTGCGGATGTTCAGGGTCTCCAACCCGTCGTTCATGGCCTGCCAGGTCCGGCCGCCGTCCAGGCTCTTGAAGATCCCGGCGCGGCCTCCGACGTACAGCGTGAGCGGGCTGGTCGGGTCCACCACGACGGTGCTCACGTACTGGTCCGGCAGCGACTGGCCGATGCGGCTCCACGAGTCGCCCCGGTTCGTGCTCTTGAACAGCCCGTTGTTGGAGCCGGCGTAGATCGTGTCCGGATTGCCGGGATCGATCACGACCTTGCTGACCCCGAGAGCCAGGGAGGCGTCCAGGATCTCCGGCGGGATCAGGCCGTTGTTGATCTTGTGCCAGGAAGTCGTGCCGTCAAGGCTCCGGTAGGTTCCGCCGGTCGTGCCGGCGTAGAAAATGTGCGGTCGGGCCTGATCCTGGGCGACTGAAAAGACGATGTGCACTTCCTTCATGCCGGCCATGCGCTCGTCCCACAGACGACCTCCGTCGGTGCTTCGAAAGACCCCGACCGTCGTGGCCGCATAGACGGTCTCGCTGTCCCTCGGGTCGAAGAGGAACTGATTGACGACCGAGACGTGTTCCTTCAGGCCGGCGTTGTGCGCGATCCACCGTTGCCCGCCGTCCGGGCTCTTGTAGACCGCGTCGCCCATGGTGCCGGCGTACACGGAGGCCGGGTGCTTGGGATCCAGGGCCAGCGAGAGCACCCGGTACGTGCTCAGGTCGGTGGCCATCCGTTCCCAGGAGTTTCCCCCGTCCCGGCTCTTGTAGACCGATTCGTTGGTGGCCACGTAGACGATGTTGGAATTGGTCGGGTGGAGCGCGATGGACACGATCGAGTCGCTCTGCTTCCCGCATCCCCAGAGCGAAACGAGCAATGCCAGCGCGGCGGCGCGCATCCAAGGCCCGCTTGCCCTTGCTGTTTGAATCCGGCGTGCGCTCGCGTGAAGAGGCATGGGGCGAAGGTGCCACAGGAGCGGGGACGAGTCAAGGCGGCTAGCCCGCATTATTCATGAACGCTCCTACTGCAATCGCGGATTCGCGGCTGCGACTAGCCTGGCCGCAGATCCCGGCGGCCAGGCGGGCGGGCTCGCCGCTCAGTCGGTCAACATACTGCAAGAGTATGCCTCCCTCCTTCGCAGCTCCGCGCGCCCGTCTCGCCAGCGACTGCGCGGGTACCCGTTGCTCCTTCGTTTGCAACGGGTGGACGTGACGAACCGTCATGAATAATGCGGGCTAGAGCCGTTGCTTGAACCGTTCGGCATACCCGGTCAGCTCCACGTAACCGAGACCGGAAACCGGCTTGTCGTCCCGCCGGCCGGTGACCCGCACCGCCCCTTCCCAATAAGTGACCTGCGTGCTCCGTCTGGTGATCAGTTCCTGGCTCGCAAGGAGTGGAGTCAGCTCCAGGGAAAGGTTCGACTCAGGCACGGCGATCCGCCAGCGGCTGGGATAGCGGGCCCCGCTGGCGGCGCTGAGCCAGGAATCCAGGCTTTCCACCCGTATCTCCTGGTTCCGGAGGTGCCGCGTCCGTCCGTCCGGGAACACGAGCGTGCCGCTGGACGAGGGATCGACGGTTCCGTCGGTGCGACGGAGCCGGTAGAGCATCAGCTCCGTCCGGTCGTCCAGCTGCACGCTGAACCAATCCCAGCCGACCTGGTCGGGAGCGAGGTCCCCGGAGCCGAACTCGTGATCCATCCAGCTCGTGCCGGTGACCGCGAGCCGCTCCCCGTCCACGGTGAGCGAACCGGTCGTGGCGAGGCGGGGCAGGGAATAGTAGTGGGAGGCCTGCTCCGGTGCCCGGCCTTTCCGGCTGACGCTGTCTTCTCCGTGGATGACGGGCGGCTTCTCGGGAGCGACGACCAGGTCAATTGCAAAGCCGTCGGTTTGGGCCTTGAGCCGGTGGCGTTCCGGCTCTCCGGGCCGGGCCTCGGCGGACCAGCGATCGATCCAGACGTGGAGGCGGCCGGACTCGGCGCCGGCCTTGCCGAGTCCGGCGCGGCTGACCTTTTCCGCGAAACGGAAGCGACCCCGGTCGTGATCGGACAGGGCCAGGTGCGCCAGGTACAGATGCCGGATCGCCCAGCGGGATTTGCTCGCCCGTGCCGACTCCTGCTCGACACCGCGTCGGAAAAAAGTCAGTTGAAAGCCGAACCGGCGCCCGTCCCCGGACGACAGGTGACCGGTGTAGTACCACCACTCGGTCCGGAACTCCTCGTGCGCCCCGTGGTCAGCCGGAAACCGGTAGGCGTAGCCCGCGAGGGCCGGACGGAACTCCACGCCGGCGGAGACGGGGCCGCGGGCCGGACCGGCCAGAGAGCCGGCGAAGACGAGGCCGGTCAGGAGCCAGGTGACGGTCCTGCTTCTGGTCATGGAAAGCTTATAGCACGCGGGAAGCGACCTCGCCAATCGTCAGGACTGGCAAGGGGTTTCTCGCAGTCGTCGAGGTCGAACCGGCTCCGCGTCTCGGTTGACATTCCGCGAGGCCATCGGCTATCGTGTGACATGCAACCAGAGCCCAATCGCGTTCCGTCCGGGCCAGCGGCCACGTTCCACATTCCGGATCTCATTCCCGTCTTTCCGCTGCCCAACGTCGTGTTTTTCCCGCGCATGTACCTGCCGCTGCACATCTTCGAGCCGCGCTACCGCGAGATGGTGGCCGACGCGGCCGACGGGGGGCACTGCGTGGGGATGGCCCTGCTGAAGGAGGGCTGGGAGGAAGAGTATTACGGGAACCCCCCGATCTACGAGATCGGCTGCGTCGGACGGCTGGTCAGCGTGGAGCCTCTGCCGGACGGCCGCTTCAACATCCTCCTGCAGGGCCTTCGCCGCTTCGAGATTCGCGAGCAGCTCTTCGACAGGAGCTATCGGCGGGCGCGCATCCGGCTCAAGACCGGCGGGGAGGGGGGCTTCACGGATCGCGCGATGCGGGCGGACCTGGTCCGCATCGCGCAGTCTTACCTGGCGGCGAAGGCCGAGGGCCATCACTGGCAGGAGCTGTTCCGCCAGAACGTGGACGACGAAGTACTCGTCCACAGCCTCTCGACGTACCTGGACCTGACTCCGATCGAAAAGCAGTTCCTCATGGAGGCGGAGGCCCTTCAGCAGCGGGCCCGCCGGCTCACCGACCTGCTCCAGTTCAAACTGCACGAACGGGACGACGCGAAGGGCTGGGGGTAATGGACCGCGCGATCGCCGTTGAAACGGCCAAGCTGGGCAAAGTGTTCGATGGCGTGGCCGCCATCCAAGACCTCTCGTTTCAGGTCTCCGCCGGCGAGATTTTCGGGCTCCTCGGCCCCAACGGGGCCGGCAAGAGCACGACCCTCCGGATCCTGATCACGCTCCTGCAGCCCACGACCGGCCAGGCCTGGGTCTGCGGCCACGACGTGGCGCGGGAGGCGGACCGTGTGCGGCGGCTCATCGGATACGTGCCGCAGGAGCGGGCCATCGACCGGTTCCTGACGGGGCGGGAACACCTGCTGCTGCTGGCCGACCTGTACCACCTGCCCAAGGCGGAGCGCGCAGGCCGGATCGCGGACATCCTCAGGCTCGTTGATCTTGAGAAGAAGGCGGACCAGCCGGCCAAGACCTATTCGGGGGGCATGAAGCGGCGGCTGGACCTGGCCTGCGGGCTTCTTCCCAACCCCAGGGTCCTGTTCCTGGACGAGCCGACCTTAGGGTTGGACGTGCAGAGCCGGCTCCGAATCTGGGACTACATCCGGCAGCTCCGCGAGCAGGGGCTCACGGTCGTGATGACCACCAATTACCTTGATGAAGCCGACCGGCTGTGTGATCGTCTGGCGATCATTGACGGTGGGCGGATCAAGGTGCTGGGGTCGCCGGACGAGCTGAAGGCCGGCCTCGGCGGGGACCTCGTGTCCTTGACCGTCGGACCGGTGGATCAGGCCAGGCTGGAGTCGCTGGCCGCGGCCATCAAGGGGCTTCCGCCCGTCCGGGCCGTCGGCATCGGCGCGACCGGGCTGGACGTCCGGGTGGAATCGCCGGAGAAGGCCTTGCCCGCGATCCTGGAGGCCACCAACCGGTCGGGCTGCCGGCTGGAGTTCATCGACTACCATCGCCCCAGGCTGGACGACGTCTTCCTCGCCTACACCGGCCACGCGATCCGAGAGGAATTTCCGCAAAGCCGTGACGAGTGACGCGTGATGAGCACGGCTAGGAAGGTAGGCGTTGAAGTGGTGATAGGCGCACGGGGCTACGGCTGCCTTTGCCGGAGGGTTTCACACGACGTGTCACCTGTCACGTGTCACGTGTCACGGACCCTGTCGTGAACGAGTACATCCAAGAAATTGCGGCGCTGACCATGCGGTGGGTGCGCCGGCTCAGCCGGGAGAAGTTCAGCATGCTGTTCACGCTGGTGCAGCCCATGCTGTTCTGGCTGATCTTCTTCGGAAACCTGTTTCAGCGTGCGGCCGACGCGCAGGTGGTCCAGGCGCCCACCTACATCAGTTTCCTGGCCGCCGGCGTCGTGGTCATGACCGTGCTGAACAACGGTCTGGCCGGCGGCGTGGATCTGCTCTTCGACAAGGAGAACGGCTTTCTCGAGCGCCTCATGGCGACGCCGATCCACCGCACCTCCGTGATCCTCAGCCGGTTCCTTTTCGTCACGACGATCACGTCTCTGCAGGTCCTGGTCATCCTGGGCGTGGCCTACCTCTTCGGCGTCCGTCCGGCGACCGGCCTGCCGGGGGTCGCGGTGATCCTCGCCATCGGCATGCTGTTCGGCGTCGGGCTCACGGCCATCTCGATGGCGATGGCCTTTTCCGTGAAAAGCCACGGCGACTTCTTCTCGGTCCTCGGGTTCCTCTCGCTTCCCATGATTTTCCTGAGCTCGGCGCTCGTGCCGCTCTCGGCCATGCCGGCCTGGATGGGCCTGCTGGCCCGGTTCAACCCGATGACCTGGGCTATTGACGCGGTCCGGCCGCTCATCCTGGCCGGGTGGGCGGAGGCGCTGGGTCCGGTCGTGATGGTCGTTGTCATCATGATCGCCTTCGACGCGCTCTGCCTGTACGGCAGCGCCCGGGCTTTCCGCCGGGCGATGGGCTGAAAAGCCGTAAGACGTGAGACGTCCGAATCCGGGGACGAGACGCATTTCACGAGCGACGCTCCACGAGAAACGAGCGACGGGACACGAGAGACGGGCGACGCATGACGCAGGCAGCCGAAAGCCAGATCAGGGCCCTGATCAAACTTCTCGCTGACGAAAACGAGCGGATCGTCAGGACCGTGAGCGACAAGCTCGTGGAGATCGGAAGCCAGGCCGTCCCCCTGTTGCAGGAGGCGGAGGTCGAGCAGCCGGAGATGGCGAGGCGGATCGCCGAAGTGCTCGACGAGATCCGGGGCAGCCGCCTGGAGGAAGACCTGCGGGACCTGGCCGCCAGGTCCGACGACCGGCTCGACCTGGAAGCCGGCGCCTTCCTGATCGCCCGCTATGCCTATCCCAATCTGGACGTGCCGACGTACCGGGGCCACCTCGACGCGATGGCGGCCGAGGTGCGCGACCGGATGGGGCCGCGGGTCTCGGGCGAGGAGGCGGTCAAGACGCTGGGACGCTATCTCTTCACCGAGGCGGGCTTTCGGGGAAACACCAAGAACTACTATGAGACCGACAACAGCTACCTCAACCGTGTCATGGATCGGCGGACCGGCATCCCGATCAGCCTCTCGGTCCTGTACCTGCTGGTCGGCTGGCGCCTGAGGCTGCCGGTGGTGGGCATCGGCATGCCCGGCCACTTCCTGGTCAAGTTCGACTCGGACCGCTACAAGATCTTCGTGGACTGTTTCAACTGCGGGGCTTTGCTGACCGAGAAGGACTGTGCGCGGTTCCTCATGCAGGCCGGTTACGGGTTCGAAGAGCGGTATCTCGCGGTCAGCTCGGCCAGGGCGATCCTGGTCCGCATGTTGAAGAACCTCATCGCCATTTACCACAAGCTCGACGACACGGTCAAAGAAGTCCGGCTGACCCGCTTCATCCGCCTCCTGGAGGACGGCGGGAAGAGAACCGACGGGTGTTGAGCGAACCCGATCCCGGCAACCCGCCGCCTACAACTGGATGTTGAGCAAATCCCGCCCCATCGTGATCCGCCCGTCGTAGCTGCGTCCCGCCTGTCGTTTCACGTCGTACCGTTCGGCGACCGGATAGAAGTGCGACAGGATCAGGTGCGCGGCGCCCGCTTCACGCGCCACCTGCCCGCACTGGCCCGCATGCAGGTGTCCTGGCCCCGGCTTGTTGGCGGGGAACGAGCAGTCCAGAACGGCTGCGTCCGCGCCCCGGCAGAGGCGGACCAGGCTCTCGCAGTATTGCGCGTCCCCGGAATAGGCCAGGCTCTTCCCCCGGTGCTCGATCCGGTAGCCGAGGCAGTGGAGCCGCGGGCTGTGTACGACGGTCCGCGGCACGATCCGCGTGGCGCCGATGGAAAAGCTCCGGTCCGCCACTTCCTTGATCCGCACCCGGAACCGGGCTGCGCGGAATCCCGGGAAGGTCGCCAGCATCATGCCGAACAGCCGCCTGCTCCCGCGGGGGCCGATCAGGGTCAAATCCGGCCGCTCGCCGACGTACCGGGAATAGAAGACCGCGTCAAAGAAGAAGGTGACGAAATCCGAAAAGTGGTCGGCGTGGAAGTGGGAAAAAAGGAGGTGCCGGATGCGGTGCCGATCCGTCCCGCTCTTGATCAGGTTCTGGAGCGTGCGGGGGCCGAAGTCGAGCAGGAGCGTCTGGTCCGTCTGGACCAGATAGCCGGCGCCGGCTCGCGTCGGGTGGACGTTGGTGCCGGAGCCGAGGATCGTGAGGCGCATCGCCGCGACGCTCTTGCCGGGTCACTTCGGAGGTTGCGGGAACTGGACGTACGGTTGCGGAGGCTCCTGATCCGGCGGGAGATACGAAGGAGCCGGCTCGCCCGACGGACCGAGGTGCTTGATGAACTTGTACATCGCGCGCAGATCGCGCTCGTGCAGATTGCGAAGCGTAAACCACGGCATGGGGGGGCGCGTTTGCAAAGTGCGAGCGACTTGCACCCATTGGTCTTCGGACAGGGTCTGGATGTAGAGCCTGAGGTTGGACGCATAGGTCGTGCCCCATGGCCCGCGCCAGCCGAGCTTGTCGCCCACCAGCCAGCGCTTCTCGTCGATCTTTCCTCCGGATGGGGCGTACCCCGGCGTATGGCAATCGTTGCATCCGCCGAGTTTGACCAGGTAACGCCCCCGCTCAAGTGCCGCCGCATCGGTTCGCTTGCCCGGCTTGTTCGACGGCGTGCCGGGCTCGGCTGCATACGCGCCGTAGGCCGCGGCCACGAGCATGGCCAATAGGATCACGCGAACGGCCGTCGTGGGTAATGGCATACTTTTCTCCTCCCTGTTCACGCGGAAGCCCGAGCATCCCCCAAACGGGTGAAACGGGCGATCTTTACCGCCGTTCCGGAGCGCCTCTCCGCAGGAGAACCGTCACGCGGACCGCTTGGCCGGCTTCTTGAAGCTGTCTCGGACGCGGAGCAGCAGGGTCCGAAGGGTTTCGGCCTCCTTGGCGGTGAGGGCGCGCTCGAAGTAGGGGCGCAGGAACGAGGCGTGGGCGACGAAGGTCTTGCGAAACAGGGCGCCCCCCTTGGCCGTCAGGCGGATCTTGACGCACCGGCGGTCCCCCTTCACCGCGTCCCGCTCGATCAACCCCTTGGCCTCCAGCCGGTCCAGCACGCCGGTCAGGGTGCCCTTGGTCACCAGCGTGGCGGCCGACAGGTCCGAACAGGTCATGCCCTCCGTGTCGCCCAGCGTCGCGATCACGTCGAACTGGGAGGGCGTCAGCTTGAGGGAGCGGATGTGACGGCTGTCCTCGCGCCAGAACGCCAGATAGGCCTCCACCATCGGCCGCAGCACCTTGAGGTAGGGATCGTCTTTGAAGTCCGGAACCTCGGCCATACGGCCCGGATAATAGTTCTAGTTAGGATGATTGTCAAGCCTCGGTGCGGCTTCGGGCGATCCCGTCTCCGTTGACTGGGTCCTCGTGGCTCCCTATCATGCTGCGCCATGGAAGGCCGCGACCAACGGGGGCAGGCGAACCTGACGGCGGTGCTCCTGCTGCTGGGGCTGATCGTCGCCGGCGTGTGGATCTGGAAGCGCATCCCGGAGGACACCAAGGACTATCTGGCGGAGCAGGGCGTCCCGCTGGCTCTGCTGGCGGCGGGGCTCCTGTTCCTGGCCTGGTCCGTGGCGCGGAGGATTCGGCGCCGGGTGACGTTCAAGCGCGACCGCGAACGGCTGCTTGCGCGGTTCGAGCGGGCGACCGTGCCGGAGAAGCGGCTGGAGCTGGCCTTCGCCTTGATCGAGTTCAATGAGTACCGGCTGGAAGGACTGGAGCGGGTAGCACCGGCCCTGGCGGAGCTGTTCAAGACGGCCGCACGGACGGCCCAGGGGGACAAGCAGCACCGGGTTCGCGGCATGGCGGTCAGTCATCTGGGGGTGATTCAGGACAAGACCGCGATCCCGCTGCTGCTGAAGGCCCTGGAGGACGACCACGCCTACGTGCGGGGCTGTGCGGCGCTGGCCCTCGGCCGGATGCGGGTGGGAGAGGCCAGAGCCAAGCTGGAGGAGGTGATGCAGGAGGATTGGGATCAGACGGTCCGGAGCCGGGCCCGCGAGGCCTTGGAACGGCTCGCGTGAGGCTCCCTGCCTATTCGGTCCAGTCCACGACGAGGATCTCCGGGGGGCAGTCCAGGCGGATTGGAAGACCGGACCAGCCGATTCCTCGGTTCACGTAGAGGCGATGGCCGTTCCGGTGGTAAAGCCCGTGGCTTCGCCCGCGACATCCGTATGGGAGCCAGAAAGGGCGTACCGACGGGATCCGCCATTGTCCCCCGTGGCTGTGGCCGCACAGCACGAGGTCCACGGCGTGCCGGTCGTCGAGGTGATCCAGGACGTTCGGGGCGTGGGCGAGCAGGACCGTGAACCGGCCGGGCGAGGCCGGCGGGATGCAGCGCAGATCGGCCCGGTGGAGCGAGGGATCGTCCAGACCGACGACGCCGAGTTCGCCCGATCCGGTTGGCACGAACATGGCTTGGTTCACCAGCAGGTGCAGCTTGTGCCGGTCGGCCAACTCGCTGAAGTGGTGGAGCGGGACGCCGCTGTAATGGTCGTGGTTCCCGAGGGTCAGATAGACCGGCGCCAATTCCCGCAGGCGGGAGAGGAAGAGGAACAGGTGCGGGAGGCCGCGCCGGACGGTCAGGAGGTCGCCGGTCACAAAGATCCAGTCCGGCCTGAGCCCGCCGATGGCGGTCAGGAGGAGGTCGTGCCTGGGCTGGTACCGGTCCAGGTGCAGGTCAGTAATTTGCACGGCTCGCCGGCCGGCCAGTGGCTGGTGTCGGCAGGTGATCCGAGAGAGGGCCGGCGTAGAACAGCCGGCCTCATAGGGTAGAATGTGGTTGAACAGATGATGGAGCGGGATGGAGAGCCGATGGTTCAGGTGGAGCCAGATGCGCCGGCTCCGGGGCAGGGGCCGGCCGCTCATCCGGAAACCTTGGTCAAGGCGGCGAGGTCGTTGGGGCTGAGCCGGTAGCCGCGGTCGTACAAGACGCCCAAGCCTGCCATCAGGCCTTCCAGGTTGCCGGCCTTCCGAATCGCGTCGAACTTGGCGTCGAGCGCGACCAGGTAGTGCCCCTGGGGGACCACCGAGCTGAACGAAAGCCCGATGGATTCCAGCACGTCCTGCAGTTCCGCGGCGCTGTAGCGTCCGTCGTCGTTACGATCCCCCACCAGCACGAACTCGTAGAAGGTGAGGCTGATGGTCAGGGAGGATTGGGCGCGCGAGAAGTCCTCGCGGGCCGCCTCAAGGCCTCCGGGATAGCGGGCGCCGCAGTCAGGAGCGCCGGTCGCGGACCGGGCTTGCCGGTAGGCGACGCCCTCGGCTTTGGGCTTGGCCGGCTTGCGCAGCCGCTCCTTGTAGAACCATTCGGTGCACGTCTGGGCCTCGGCGAATCCCTGCTTGTCGGAACGGATCTGGTTCTGGACACGGAGCGTCAGCGAGGCGAACAGGTCGGCGGGCTCGGCTTGGGCCGGGGCGACTGGTCCCAGCCAAACCGAGAGCAGAAGGATCCAGAGGCAACCGCGAGCGTGGTTCTCCATAGAGTCACTTGCGGTACTATACCACAGGAATTGCGGATCAGGGGGAGGGACGTGGAACATGGTTGAGCGGGTCTGGCCGTACCTGACGGAGTCGGTGCCCGGCATCGGAGGACGGATCCGCACGGTTCCCGAGGACTTCTGCGTGGAGGAGCGGCCCCTCTATCTGCCCTGCGGCGAGGGCGAGCACCTCTACCTCCGCGTCACCAAGCGCGGGCTGCCCACGCCCCAGATGGTCACCCGCTTCGCCTCGACGCTGGGGGTGAAGGCCCGCTGCATCGGCGTCGCCGGGCTCAAGGACGCCAACGCCGTCACGACCCAAATGGTGTCGGTGCAAGGGGCTGGTGAGGCGTCGCTCTCCCGGCTCCGCGCCGACCCTCACATCCTCTCCCTCGAGGTGCTCGGGCGGCACCGGAACCGGCTGCGAACCGGCCACCATGCCGGGAACTCCTTTCGCCTGGTGGTGCGGGGCGTCCACCAGGGCGCCCGGGCGTCGGTCCCGCTGATCTTGGAGGATCTCGCCCGTCGCGGGGTGCCGAACTTCTTCGGGCCGCAACGGCAGGGGCGGGAAGGCCTGAACCATCAAATCGGCGCGGCGTTGCTCCGCGACGAAGCCCGGCGGGCCCGGATGCCGAGGTCCAAGCGCCTCTGGTACATGCACGCCTACCAGTCGGTGCTCTTCAACGACATCCTGGCCCGGCGCATCCAGGGGATCGACCGGCTATTGGCCGGGGACTGGGCGATGAAGCACGCGAACGGCGCCTGTTTCCTCGTGGAGCAGCCGGACGTGGAGCAGCTGAGGGCGGCCGCCTTCGAGATCAGCCCCACCGGCCCGCTGTTCGGCTCGCGGGCCCCCTGGGCGACGGGAGAGCCGGGGACGATCGAACGAGCCGCGGCTGCGGAGCTGGACGCGACGCCGGAGTCGCTCACCGAGGCCGCGGCCTCCTGCGGCTTCCGGGGGGAGCGACGGCCCCTGCGCGTTCCGTTGCGGGACCTGGACTGGTCGCTCGATGGCGAGATTCTGACCCTCTCCTTCACCCTGCCTCCAGGCGGCTATGCGACCAGCGTGCTCCGCGAGTTGATGAAGACCGGGGAACTGGACGGGGTCCGGCCGCAGGGCCGGCCTGCCGCATGATAAAATGAAGGGCGAGCGAGGGCGCCATGGCTTCCGCACACGAGACGGTCATCCTCCGCGGCCACATCATTGACTCGCTGATCCTGGCCAAGGTGCTCGACACCATCCTCATGATGGGTGGGACCTTCGACCTCGAGGAGGTCCGAATCGGCGCCACGCGGGGCGAGCCCTCCTTTGCCCGGATCGTCGTCCGGGCCTCGTCGGCCCGGTTGCTGGAAGAGATCCTCGAAGCGATCCAGCCCCACGGGGCTTCGGTCGAGCGGGAGTCGGACTGCGCGATCGAGCCAGCCCCGGCCGACGGGATCCTGCCCGAGTCCTTCTACCCCACGACCCATCTCCCGACCCAGGTCCGCCTGAAGGGCGAATGGATCGACGTGGAGCGGATCGAGATGGACCTCGCGATCCGCGTGGACGCCGGGCTTGCCGCGGCCCGGGCCGTGCCGATGGGGGAGGTGCGCAAGGGCGACCTGGTCGTCACCGGACGCGAGGGCATTCGGGTCCTCCCGCTGGAGCGGCCCATGGAGCGGGACGTCTTCGGGTTCATGGAGGCGCAGGTCTCGGCGGAGCGGCCCCACGGCCACATCATTGCCGACATCGCCCGCCGCATGCAGAGCCTGCGGGAGGATCGGGGGGCGGGGAAGCCGATCGGCAAGGTCCTGCTGGCCGGCGGTCCCGCCATCGTTCATGCGGGCGGCCGGGAGGCCCTGGCCTGGCTGATCGAGTCCGGCTTCATCCACGTCCTCTTCGCCGGCAACGCGCTGGCGGCCCACGACTTGGAGGCGCACCTGTTCGGAACCTCCCTGGGGTACCGGCTGGCCGCGGGCCGGGCCGTTCCGCACGGCCACGAGCATCACCTGCGCACGATCAACCGCATCCGGGCGATCGGCAGCATCGAGCAGGCGGTCCGGTCCGGCGTCGTCACGGAGGGAATCATGGCGGCCTGCGTCCGGCGCGGCGTCCACCTGGTGCTGGCCGGCTCGATCCGGGACGACGGGCCGCTGCCCGGGGTCATCACGGACACGGTGGCGGCGCAGCGGGCCATGCGGGCGGCCTTGCCGGGCGTGGGGTTGGCCCTGCTCGTGGCCTCTACGCTCCATGCGGTGGCGACGGGCAATCTGCTGCCGGCCACGGTGCCCACGGTCTGCGTGGACGTGAATCCCTCGGTGCCGACCAAGCTGGCCGACCGGGGCAGCTTCCAGGCCGTCGGTCTCGTCATGGACGCAGCCTCGTTCCTGCGGGAGCTGGCGCGCGAACTGGGGTGGAAGGGATGAGCGGTATGAACATGCGGGTCCTGTCGCTGAACAGCCCCACCGTGCTCACTCCACCCATCCCCCAGTGGGGGCCGTCTGGTTGATCGGATTCGTCAAGCTGGGCCATGCCATATGACATTCGATCGCCGTTCCGCCGCTCTCCCCTTCCGTTGCGCGCGGCGGGGCACCCCGTTCAGCGCCACCCGCATGTTCAGGTTGCGAGGGTGAGCCGAATAGCCATGTGAGCGCGGAGGGCGTCGCTCCTGCGGAGGATCTATGAGCCGGCTGCTGGTCTGCCCGCCCGAGTACTTCCGCATCGACTACGAGATCAACCCCTGGATGCGCGTGTCCAACGTGGTGGACCCGGAGCGGGCCCGCACGCAGTGGTCGGGGTTGATGAAGGTTCTCGCGGAAGAAGTCGGGGCGGCGCTGGAGACGGTGCCGCCGGTGCCGGGTCTGCCGGACATGGTCTTTACGGCCAATGCGGGCGTCGTCTCGGGATGGCTGGCGGTGCCGAGCCGGTTCCGCCACCGGGAGCGGCAGAAGGAGGAGGAGCATTTCACCCGCTGGTTCCGGGCGCACGGCTACGACGTGGTGCTTCTGGACGAGGGGCTCTACTTCGAGGGGGCCGGGGACCTGCTCGGGTTTCCAGACGTCTGGTTCGGCGGGTACCGGCAGCGGAGCGACATCCGCGCCTATGTCCGGCTGAGCGAGCTCTTCGACCGCGAGATCATCCCGTTGGAGCTCGTGGACGGCCGGTTCTACCACCTGGATACCTGCTTCTGTCCCCTGAGCGGGGGCGAGCTGCTCTATTACCCGCCCGCCTTCGACGACTATGCCCGGACCGTCGTGGCCGACCGGATCGAGGAGGCGCGGCGGATCGCCGTGCCCGAGGCGGAGGCGCTCCGGTTCGCCTGCAACGCGGTCTGCGTGGGCAAGCACGTGGTCCTGCCGGCCGGGTGTCCTGACACGGTGGCGCGGTTGGAGGCGAGCGGGTACCGGCCCCATCCCGTGCCGCTGGACGAGTTCATGAAGGCGGGCGGCTCCGCCAAGTGCCTCACGCTGGCCCTCGACTGAATCTGCGACGCTCGTTCCTCGTCGCTCGTCACTCGCGGACGCTTCACGCCTCACGGCTTCCGGCGGAACAGCCACGCAGCGTAGAGCCCGGCCACGGCGATCGTGGTCAGCTCGACCGTGAGGAGCAACCGGCTGACGACGCCGGGCTGCGTGCGGCCGTTCACGCTTGCGTCGGGCGGGCTCAGCAGGAAATGAAAGCCCAGAAATTCCGGCGGCTGGCCTGGCGGGGTCTCCCAGGGCGGAAACAGGAGCGCGAGGAGGAGGAGCCCGGCCATCACGTAGAGCGCCGGCAGGTTCAACTCCCCCTTGTCCGGCGGGCTGGCGCCTTCCGGAGAGTCGGCCGACGGGAAACGAAGGACGGGCTTCCCGCAGTGGGTGCAGAACCGGCTGGCGTCATCGAGGGACTGGCCGCAGGATCGGCAGGTCATCAGCTCCCAGACTACCTCCAAGCCCGGCAGGTTGCTACCCCCCAAGCTCAATGAATTCCAGTTCCTCTGTAGGCGGGTGCTTGCGCGGCACCGTCTGGTCGGGTACAGTAGGGCTCCAGCCCCATGGCCCAACCGTCCGATCGGCTGACCATCCGCACACGCCCCGCGCCCATCAGCGGCGGTCTTCCGCTGAAATTGATCCTGTGGCTGATGCTCGTGCTCGTCCTGCCATTCGCGGCGGGCTTTTTGGTTTTCCGCGCCGGCGCCACGGGACAGCCTCACGGGCTTCAACAGACCGCAGTGCAAGCCGCGAAGGCGACGTTAGCCGCTCTGGACCGCCTGGTGTCCGAGCGGTCCCGAGACGTGTTGCTCGTGTCGGCGCTGCCGCAGGTCAGGGCCCTCGAGGCGGATCACCTCCCGGGCGTCCTCGACCTGTTGGTGGCGACCAGCGGCCCCACCTACGAGCTGGCTTTCGTCGCGAACCAGCAGGGACAGGTGCTGGCGGTCAACGGAATGGACGGAGAGGGCCATGCCGTTCCCTCCGCACAGCTCGTTGGGAGCATGGTGTCCGAGGCTCCGTGGTTTAGGCAAGCCATGGAGGCGGCTCCAACCGTGGTCGTCGAGGACTTTCACGACGATCCCCTGGTGCAGACGCTCTTCGGCGCCGGCTCGCCGGTTCTGAGCCTGTCGGTTCCCATCCTGAACGACCTCGGCTCGGCGGTCGGGGTGCTGTCGGTCAGACTTTCCTCGGAGCCGTTTCAGGAGGTCCTGGCGCGTCACGGTGAGGCGGCTTCCGAGGCTCTTTCGCTGGTCCTGCTGAACGGGCGCGGGGAGCCGCTGCTCGGGACGGGCCAGGCTTTGCAGCTCGACCGGCCGCTGCTGGCTTCGGCCGACGCCGGCGAGACCCTGGCTCGGTCTGGCTTGGATTGGCGGGTGCAGGCTCGCTACCGGACCGGTCAGCTTTCCCAAAGCCCCATAGGTGGAATCTGGCTGGGGTTGGGTCTGTATGGGCTCTTGGTCGCAGTCGGCACGATCCGAATGGTCAGGCAACACCTTCGCCAAGAGACGGTTAGATCTCCGGCGTCGCGGGCCGGCGAACTGCAAGCCCACGAAGACCAGCGAAATGGGAAAGGGCGGAAAGCGCAGGGCCAGACGATTCGGAGTTTGGAGCAACTCCTGGCGGCGCGCACCGAAGAGCTGAACGAAGTTCGCCGGGAGCTGGAGAGGGTGCGGGCCGGGAGCGCAACGAGGGAAAAGGGGCCCTCCCAAGGGGCGGAGATCGGGGAGAAGCCCAGGCCGAAGAGGCGATTGCCGAGCTTGGCTCAAACGAGCGAGGCGATGCGGGCGGGACTGAAGGGCCACCCGGGGCCCTGACCGGCTCGGCAACGGAAGATGCGGGGGCGTCGGGCCCTGGTCGAGCGGGCAGCGTCTCGATGCGACGGTAGGAGGGGTTCAGTTCTCGTCGGCCGACTCGCTCTCCGGCGGGGGAGGCGCGTCCAAGACCTCCCGGATCTTGCGGGCCAAGTCGCGGGGGAAGAACGGTTTGCGGATCATGTGTGCGCTCCAGCCCGGTCCTTCCCGTTCGATGACCGCGTCGTCCGTGTAGCCGGTCATGAAGAGAACCTTCAGCTCCGGCCGAGCCTGCGTCAGCCGATCCGCCAGTTCGCGCCCGTTGAGGCGCGGCATCACGACATCGGTCAGCAAGAGGTGGATCGGTCCTTCGTGGCGGGTCCCGAGCGCGAGCGCCTCGCTGCCGTCGCGCGCTTCCAATACACGATAGCCGGCTCTGTTCAGCGTCTCGCGTATGAGCGTTCGGACTGCATCTTCATCCTCGACGAGAAGAATGGTCTCGGAGCATGTGGCTGGCTCACCCACCGGTTCGGAGGGCTCGTGGCGGGGCGGCTTCTCCAGAACCCTGGGCAGGTACACTGCGAAGGTCGCGCCCTGCCCGGGCGCGCTCTGGACCGAAATGGCTCCGCCGCTTTGCTTGACGATGCCGTAGACGCTGGCCAGGCCCAGCCCCGTCCCCTTGCCCTGCTCCTTCGTGGTGAAGAAGGGCTCGAAAATGCGGGCCTGCGTCTCCGCGTCCATGCCGTGGCCCGTGTCGGTCACGGCCAGCTTGACATACGGGCCGGGTTGCACGCTGCCGAGCCGGCGGGCGAGCGCCGGGTCGATTTCGACGTTCGAAGTTTCGATCGTCAGCGTCCCGCCCTCCGGCATGGCGTCGCGGGCATTGACGACCAGGTTCATGACGACCTGCTCCATCTGGGCCTGGTCGGCTTTCACGCACCGGAGGCTGCGGTCCAGTGCCATGACCAGGTTGATGTGCTCGCCGATGAGCCGCCGGAGCATGTCGCCCATGGAGACCACGCAGTCGTTGAGACTCAGCACCCTGGGTTCCAACACCTGCCTCCGGCTGAAGGCCAGCAATTGGCGGGTCAGGGAAGCCGCCCTTTCCCCGGCCTTTTTGATTTCCAGCGGATAGCGGCGCAGCGCATCGTTCGGGTCCAAGTGCTCCAACAGGGCCGCGCTGTATCCGTTGATCACCATCACGAGGTTGTTGAAATCGTGGGCGATGCCGCCCGCCAGACGCCCGATGGCCTCCATCTTCTGCGCCTGGCGGAGCTGCTCTTCCAGCTTGAGACGCTCGGTGATGTCCGCGAAGGAAACGACCGCACCCGTAATGCGCCCGCTCTCGACGATGGGGGACACCGAATATTGGGCGGCGAACGCGGTCCCGTCGCGACGCCATAAGACCTCGTTCTCGCGGCGGGCTCCTTGGCCGGTCCGGCATGCGGAGAGGATCGGGCATTCCTCGATCGGATACGGCGAGCCATCGGACCGCGAATGGTGAATCAATTCGTGCATGTTCTTCCCGATCGCTTCGTGCGGCCCATATCCGAGCATCGCGGCCCCGGCTTTGTTGATAAACGTGCAGCGGGCATGCAAGTCGAGGCCGAAAATGCCCTCGCCGGTGGATTCCAGGAGCAGGAGCCGCTCCCGGGTGACCCTGTTGCGCTCCTGTTCCGCCTGCTTCAGCGCGGTGATGTCCTGGATGACAAGGATGATCTCGCCCGTCGCGTCCATGCTCCGAGCGATGAGGCGGCAGGAAGTGATGCCGGCGTCGGGTAGCCGGTACTCTCGCTCCTGGACGGCCGGCGCCTTGCTCGTGCGCACGGAGCGCAGCAATTCCGAGAGGCTCTCGATCTGCAGGAGCGTCTCGATGGGCTGGCCGATGGTGTCCCGTTCGTCCCGTTGAATCATTTCGTGAAACGTCCGGTTGGCGAACCGGACGACATTCTGTTCATCCAGCCGCAGGATCGAGACCGGCAGGGCAGCCATCGTCGTGCGGTACAGCCTTTCGGCCGTCCGGATCTGATTCAGAAAATAGCCGTTTTCGATGGCGACCCCGGCCTCGGCGGCAAGGGTCGCAATCACCTCTTCGTCCACGTCCGTAAACTCCGATCCCCCGATTTTGTCGGCCAGATAGAGCCGACCGAGGATTCTTCCGTGCGCGCGAACGCACACTCCCAAGAACGAGCGCATCGGCGGGTGGTGGGGAGGGAATCCGCTGAACGCGGGGTGCCGGCTCAGGTCCGTGAGGCGGAGCACGTCGCTCTCCTGGGTCAGGAACCCCAGGAGGCCCCTTCCGGTCGGCCAGGAGCCGATGGCGTGCTCGGTCGCCTCGTCCATCCCGACCGTGATGAATTGGGCGAGGCTTTTCCCGGTCTCATCGAGCAGGCCGAAAGCCCCGTACCGGGCCCCGGTGACCTGCGTCGCGATATTCACGAGCAGCCGGAGGAACTCGGTCAGGGCGAAGTCCGAGCTCACTTCGGCTGTTTCCCGCTGCAAGGCCCCGCTCACGGTGTGCAGGCCCTTGAGTCGCACGAGCTGGTCCGCCGAATGGGACCATTCCTTCCGCAGGCGGGTGGTCGTCCAGACGAGGAGGCCGAGCATGGGGATGAACAGCAGAGCCCCTCCTGCTCCAACTTTGAAGAGAACATCCCGGATTGGGCGCAGAATGTCGCTCCGGTCCATCCGCACCAGAATCCCCCACTGAAAGCCGGGAAATTCTCTGTGTCCCGCAGTCTTTGCATAGCCGGTGACGACCTGGACCCGGCGGCGTGGGTGCAGCTCTTCGACGTAGCCAGGCTCCGCTTCCGCGCTCAACCTGGCCGACGGCACGCCGAGCTGCCTCAGGTTGACCTTCCCTTCCTGCCGCAGCAGGGAGTCGGCGACCAGGGTGCCGTCTCGTGCCAGGAACTGCCATTCGATCCGACTGGCGGGGCCCCGCTGCGCTTGGAACGTGCCGACCGTGCGGGAGAACACGTCTTCCAATTCCGAGAGGCCGACCCGCGTCGTCACGACTCCCAGGAATCGCCCGTCGGCGCCTCTGATCGGAGCCGAGAAGCCTACCGTGCGGTCTGTGCCCGTCTCCGGGGAAACCGAGACGTCCTGGAGCTGAGCGCCAACCCCGTCGCGCGTCGCCCGAAACCAAGCCTCCCGGCTTCGATCGAGCCCCACTGTGGCCGGATTGGTCGCGGCGATGATTCGACCCGCCGCGTCGGTCACGCCCAACCAACGGTAAAGCGGGTACCGCTCTTTCATCCCGTCGAGGTATTTCGCTAGGGCCGCCGGATTGCGCATTTTCTCCGGAAAGGCGTCAGCCATCATTTGGGCGTCGCCGTACCGTTCGAAGAGGACGTGGTCCAGCTTGTCCGCAACGTCGGCGGCGAGCACCGTCAGACTTTCCCCCGTGCTCGTGACGAGGCGGGTCTCGAGATAGTGAAGGGCCAGGCTGCCGACGATCATGACCGTCGCCGTCATGGCGGCGATGAGGAAAGGCAGCCACCGGTAGGCCGGCGTGCCGGTCGCTGGAGCCGGTGTGTGAGGGAGTCGCACCCAGTCCCCCCCGGTTTAACGAGAAAGTTCCGCTACTTTATCGGGCTTCGGTCACGAAATCTTCAGGATGGGAAAGCACGACATCGGTCGTGACACGCGCTACAGGGAGGCGAGCTTGCTGCGCAGCGCAAGCCGGATGAGGTCCGTCCTCCCGCGCACGGTCAACTTGGAGCGGAGCCGGTTGATATGGCCCTCGACGGTCCGCACGCTGAGGCGCAGAGCCGACGCGATGTCCTTGTTCGACAACCCCTCTCCGACGAGCCTGAGGATCTGGCGCTCGCGTTGCGAGAGCTTCGCGAGCGAAGGTTCGCGCTCCGTCTCCGGAATCAGCTCCTCAGGCGAGCCCAATGCTTCGGGGTACACGGCTCCATTCACCGCCAGGCTGCGCGTGGTCCTGCCCAGGTAGACGACGATCTCGCACTGTCCGGGCGGGGCGCCCTCGCCGCGGTGAACGGCGACCTTGCTCGGTCCGAACCGGTTCCCCGCGATCCCGCCCAGAATGCCCGATTCCACCAGGCAGACGTTGGGGTCGCCGTTCGCCCGCGCTCCGAACGGGCAGACCGGAATCCGGAATGTGACCGCGTCTGCGGTCGCCTCCTTCAGCGAGCATTCCCACCCCCAGCGGCGCCCCAAGCTCTCGATGCAGCGAACATAGTCCTCCCTGGAGAATGGCGTGCCTGGTTTGGGGGGCTCCGCACAGAGGCGGACCGCCTGTTCCCCCATACTCGCACCGATTTGGCGCAACAGTTTTTCGTAGACCGTTGGGTGGAGCAGGGCCCTGACGGAGTCCATGAGCTGACCCAAGGAACTTCGGATAAACTCCAAGGGGGGAGCATCGGATGATGAAGGATGGGACGAGGGAAACATCGGGTGGAAATACCACAATTTCCCTGACAGAACAATCGGTGCCGCAGGGCAAGAAGGCTATAACGTAGAGACACCCTGTGCGATCGGGTGTGGCCACGTATCAAGTCTCTCCGTTATTCGCCGATACAGTCCAACGTATGCATGGGCGCGTTCAGGTCCGGTTTCCCGGATCGAACGCGCTCTGGTGGGTGAGACCGGCTCATGCGGTTCGTGCCCGCCGAGCCACACATCATTCGTCCGTCAACCTTAAGGAGGAGGTGCCTTGATGCCCGCTGTCACGATGTCGCCTGTGAAGGACAGCTTCGGTCGCTGCTGCATCAACCCGAACTTCATCGATCGGTTTTATGAGATCTTCCTGGCCAGTCATCCCGCAATCGCGCCGATGTTCCGCAATACCGACTTCACGAGGCAGAAACAGTTGCTGCGAGCCGGTTTGAACATGGTGCTGATGCACCACGACCACAATCCCGTCGGGACCCAAGGACTGGATCGCATCGGCCAGAGCCATGGCCGTCAGAAGCTGAACATCGACCCCTTGCTCTACAAGTACTGGGTTGAGAGTCTCGTCAAAGCCGTCAAGGAATGCGATCCGCAGTGCGACGGCAAACTCGAAGACGAATGGCGCGCAGTTTTGAGGAACGGAACCGCGTACATCATGGCCAAGTATTGAGATCGTGGGCGATTATTCCAGCGTTGCCGGGAGGTCCGGGTATGGTGGCTGAGTGCTGCGCCCCAGACGTGCAATTCGACGGAATCGCCGGCGGGGCGGCCGTGACACCCTCTTGCCACGTCGGCCGCATTTTGATCGCGGAGGACGTGGAGCAGGTTCGCCAGTTCATGACGGAATTGCTGCACCGTGCGGGCTATCGCTGCGATTGTGTCGGCACTGCCCGGGAAGCCCTCCAAGCCCTGGCTACCCGCGCTTACGACCTCCTCATCACCGACATCCACATGCCGGACAATAACTCGCTGACGTATCTTCAAGCCTGCCAGGGCGGCGCGCCTCCGGTCCCCGTCATCGTGATCACGAGCTATCCGTCCGTCGGAACCGCCGTGGAGGCGGTCCGTCTTTCCGTGGTGGATTACCTCATCAAGCCCGTGGAGGGCGCCGCGCTGATCGAAAGCGTCGGCCGAGCCGTCGGGAAAGGCCGGATTTTGCGATCTCTGCGCAAGGTCCGCGAAGAGATCCGGATCTGGGACGAAGCGATGGACCGATTGGAGAAATCGCTCATTGCCTCCGAGAGTCCGGATGCCGGGACCAGGGACGCCTGGCAGACGGGATCTGTGCTCGAACGGACCCGGCTGCTCTTCGGCCAGATTGCGGCGAGCCTCAAGATTGTGCTCGAGACGGCGAAGCCTGAGTGGCCCGGTCAACGAAACGTGGACGTGTGCGCGCTCGTCCGGTGCTCGAAGGTGGCCGAGTACGAGGCGGCCCTACGCCGGACGGTCGAGGTGTTGGTGCAGACCAAGAGCGCATTCAAGTCCAAGGATCTGGGCGATTTGCGGAAGACGCTCACGGGCCTCTTGAAGAAAGAAGCGAACGAGGCGCCTCAAGTTTCCCAGTGCTAGACCGATAAGTGGACAAGACCATTCAAGCCGCGCACCGGACGGGTGAGCGGTCGTCTTAACGGGCAGGATACCAGGCCTGCAAGTTGAAGGCGCAATCAGGATGTCTTCCCTGCGTGGGGAAGCGCCGGTTGCGCCTTTTTTATTGGCACTCGCATCGGCCGCCGCGCTTGGATCGTCGGAAAGGAAACCCATGAGGACGTTGTGGTGGTGGCTGCCCGATCTGCTCCTGGTCGCCGGCGGGGCGGTCTTGTGGGGGCGGTGGTGGGTCCGGCAGAGGAACCTGGAACGGGCGCTCGCGGAAGCCGAAACCGGCAAGGCGCGGATGGCGGTGCGCTGTGCGGAATGGGAAGAGTTTGCCGGCGCCGTGGCGCCTCTGCTGCCCGTTCTGGTCGCCCAGCTCAACTCGATCGTCACTCAAACGGAGTCGGCCGCCCTGGAGCTCTGCGCCAGGTTTCAACGGATTTCGCAACGGGCGAAGGAGCAAGCCGACCAGGCGGAACACCTGTTGGCCGGGACTGGCCACCAACGTGAGGGGGACTCGGCGACGGTGGAAGGGATCCTCCAGGAGATCGACCGCACGCTCCACCAGTTCGTCCAGGACGTCCAAAAGACCGCCCGGGTGACCATGGGCGTCGTGGCGGTCATGGACGAAGTGGACGCCAACACCAAAGCCATCGCCGGGATTCTCGGAGAGGTGGAGTTCATCGCGGATCAAACGCGCCTGCTCGCGCTGAATGCGGCAATCGAAGCGGCGCGGGCAGGAGAACACGGACGCGGCTTTTCGGTCGTGGCCGATGAAGTCGCCAAGCTGGCGAACCGGTCGGGCGTCGCCGTGACGAACATCCGCAAGCTGATCAACACCGTGCAGGACAGCACGGGGCGGGCCATCAAGGAATTGGCCGCGCTGGCGTCGGTGGACGTGAGCGCAACGCTGGCGGCCAAGGCGCGGGTGGAAGAGCGGACGCGCACCGTGGTTCAACGGAACGCCGATTTGCACGCCAGGATTCGACTCGCCGATGGCCAAGCGGGCGAGCTCGTCAGCGACATCTCGCAGGTCGTGATGTCCATGCAATTCCAGGACATGACGAGGCAGAAGATCGAGCACGTCACCGCTCCGCTGGCCCGCGTGCACGATTGCATGAAGCAACTGGCGGATTCCGAGGAGGAGCTTTCCCCGCCGTTCCGTGAGACCCTCCGGGAGCTGCGCGCGCTCGATCGTACGTACACGATGGAAGCGGAGCGGACCGTGGCGCGCGCGGTGAGGAGCCGCGACGCTTCGGAGGCGGCTGGAGCCGGTGTCGCGTCGAGCGACAACGTGACGCTCTTCTGATGGCCAGCAGCGAGCGGCTGGCAGCGAACGGTGGGCAGAACACAGATCGGAGCTATCAGCCATTCGCTATTCGCTCTCTTTCGGAGGTTGATAATGGGCAAGCAGATTCTCGTGGTGGATGACTCCGTGACCATGCGGCAAATGGTCAGCTTCACGCTCACCAGCGCCGGCTTCGAGGTGATCGAAGCCGGAGACGGCCAGGAGGCGGTCGGCAAGTTGAACGGCGGAGCCAGGCCGAATCTGGTGATCACGGACCTCAACATGCCCAAGATGGACGGGATTTCCTTGATCAAGGCCGTCCGAGCCATGCCGCCGCTCAAGTTGACGCCCATCCTCATGCTCACGACGGAGTCGGACGAGACCAAGAAGAAGGAGGGGCAGACGGCCGGAGCCACCGGATGGATCGTCAAGCCGTTTAACCCCGAGCAGATGCTGAAGGTGATCGCCAAAGTGATGCCGGTGTAAAGACGGTGAGGGGTAAAGGGTGATGGGTGATGAGCCAGTAGGAGACCGACGTCTCTCCCAGTCATCACCGGTCACCCATCACTGATCGCGAGGTGGTTATGAGCCTGGACCTGTCGAAATTCCAAACGGCCTTCTTCGAGGAGAGCGCCGAGCACGTGGCCACCATGGAGGAGGGGCTGCTGCAGCTCGAGCGGCAACCGGGCGATCTCGATCTGCTCAATCGCATCTTCCGGGCGGCGCACTCCATCAAGGGCAATGCCGGCATGTTCGGGTTCACGGCAGTCGGGGAGTTCACGCACAAGTTGGAGAACCTCCTCGATGCGCTGCGCAATGGGCAGATGGAAGCCGACAAGCCCCTCATCGATCTGCTGCTGGAAGCCGCGGACGCGCTGAAGGGACTGCTGGAGGCCGCCAGGACGAATGGAACGCCCGACGAGGCCGTCGTCGGCCCTCTGGGCGAACGGCTGCGAGCCCGTGTCACTGGTGAGGCCACAGGCGCGAGGTCCGAGGCCCGAGGCACTGGGCAAGACAATTCGACCTCTTGCCCCGCGCCGAGTCTGCGCCGCTACGCCATCACCTGGGCGCCGTCCCCCACGGTCTTTCAGCGGGGGATTGATCCAAGCCTCATTCTTCGTGAACTCCGAAGCCTTGGCGCTCTCACGTCCCCGGCGGGAGATCTGGATCACCTGCCCTCCCTCGACGACCTCGCCACCATGGCATGCGCGCCATCCTGGACCCTGACGTTGGTCTCCGACCGCCCGAGGCAAGAGATCGAAGATGTCTTTCTGTTCGTGCGGGATGACGGCGTGCTGACGATCACGGAAAACAGCGTCTCTCGTGAAGCGTATCTCGTCCCTCGTGAAACGCACGACGCTTCACGCACGACGCTTCACGATCCCAAACCCCTCGGTGAAATCCTGGTCGAAGAGGGAGTGATCTCCCGGGACGCGCTGCACCATGCCCTTTCCCAGCAGAAGCGGCTGGGCGAGATTCTGGTGGAGCAAAAGGCCGCCACACCCCAGCAGATCGCCCGGGCCCTGGAACGGCAGCGCAAGCTGGAGCAAGTCGCCCCGGCCAAGAAGGTCGAAACCGGTTCGATCCGGGTGGACACGGAGAAGATTGACAAGCTGATCAACCTGGTCGGTGAACTGGTGATCACCCAGTCCATGTTGAGCGATCTCGGGGCTCACTTCGAGCCGAACCAATTGCCGTTGCTCCTGGAGCGCCTCGCCCAACTCGAACGGAACACCCGCGAGATCCAGGAGCGGGTCATGGCGGTCCGCATGCTGCCCATCGGCACCGCCTTCAACCGCTTCCCGCGTCTGGTCCGAGATTTGGCGGCGAAGAGCGCCAAGCAGATCCAACTCGTGATGTCCGGCGAAGAGACCGAGTTGGATAAGACCGTGATCGAGTCCATCGGAGACCCGCTGACGCACTTGATCAGAAATTCAGCGGATCATGGATTGGAACCGCCGGCGGAGCGGGTCGCGGCCGGAAAGCCGGAGCAGGGCACGATCACGCTCAACGCGTTTCACGAAGGCGGCAGCATCTGTATCACGGTCAGGGACGACGGACGCGGGCTGAACCGGGAGAAAATTCTGGCCAAGGCGCTTCAGCAGGACCTGATCGCCGACGCGGACAGACTGACGGACGAGCAGGTCTGGGCCCTCATCTTCCGGCCCGGCTTCTCGACCGCCGACAAGATTACGGACGTCTCCGGCCGCGGGGTCGGAATGGACGTCGTCAAGCGGAACATCGAGGCCTTGGGCGGAACGGTCAGCATTCGCACCGAGACCGGAAAAGGGACGACCTTTACGCTCAAATTGCCCCTGACCCTGGCCATCATTGACGGGCTGACCGTGCGGGTGGGGCCTGAATCGTACATCGTGCCGCTCCTCTCGGTCGTCGAGTCCATCCAGCCGCAACCGTCCGCCGTCAAAGCGGTCGTCGGCCGGGGCGAGGTGGTGAACGTGCGCGGCGCCTACCTCCCGGTGATGCGGCTGGCCGAGATTTTCGGCGTGGCGCCGGACACCACAGACCCCGCTCACGCGATCCTGGTGATCCTGGAGACCGAAGGCGAGAGGGTTGCGGTCATGGTGGACGAGCTGCTGGGGCAGCAGCAGGTGGTCATCAAGAGCCTGGAGAAGAACTTCCGAAAGGTGGACGGCATGGCGGGGGCCACGATCCTGGGCGACGGGAC
Organism: Nitrospirota bacterium; assembly: GCA_040757595.1. Classification (NCBI taxonomy): domain Bacteria; kingdom Pseudomonadati; phylum Nitrospirota; species Nitrospirota bacterium. The sequence goes on from JBFLWP010000003.1 coordinate 255,457, forward strand.
CGTCGCGTTCATCCTGGACGTCCGGGGCCTCATCGAGCTGGCGCGTCACGGCGCTGCCGTGGCGGCCTAACGTGAAACCTGGAGGTCACACCTTTTTATGATCGTGCACCCACACGGCGATCAGCCCGATGACGGCCAATATCCCAAGAATGAGAAATGCCAAGGTGAGCGGCGTCATGATGTCCCTCCCTTCCCGATGGACAGAGCCAGCAGGAGCGCAAGAGACCGACAAGAAGGCCGACAAGCAATTCAATGAGGCTGAACGGTTTGGTTACGATGGGATTCAAGACCGCCAAGGTAATCGTGACTTTGCAAAGGTCGTAGCAGTATTTCGCCAGGCTGTCTCGATGCCTATCAATATTCACGAGAATACTATAGCGGATTGATTGACAAAGCACAACGGCGTGAAGCGTGAAGAAAAGCGACTCCCCACGAACGACGAGATACGCTTCACGAATAACGAGCGGCGGCATTTAAAGAAGGAGGGCGCAATGGCAACGGCACTGGAAACAGCGGCGGGCGAGCAGGACCAGCAGGCAGGGGCAACCTCGGAGGGGAGCCAGTATCTGACGTTCACCCTGGGGGATGAGTGCTATGGCGTGGACATCCTTCGGGTCCAGGAGATCAAGGGCTATACGGCGGTCACGCGCATCCCGAATACGCCGGACTTCATCAAGGGAGTGTTGAACCTACGGGGCACGATCGTCCCGATCGTGGATCTGCGGACCAAGTTCGGGATGGAGAAGGCGGACCTCACCATGTTCACCGTGATCGTGGTCGTCGTCGTCCGTGACCGCGTCATGGGCGTCATCGTGGATGCGGTGTCGGACGTGCTGAACATCGCCGCGAAGGACGTCCAGCCGCCGCCGGCGTTCGGCGACAAGGTGGATACCAACTTCATCCAGAGCATCGCCAAGTCCGGTGACAAGCTCATCACGCTGCTGGACATTGACCGGGTCCTGTCCTTGGGCGAACTGGCGCAGGCGGAGGCCGCCGCCGCGAGCGCGTGAAACGCACCTCATACCCTTCTCAACCATCCTCCCTCAAGGAGAGAGGATGGAAGGAGGAGAGGAAGTCACCATGGACGGCAAAGCGATCTTCTGGTACGGCGTGCTGCTCAGCATCACGGGGGCCTATCTGGTGGCGCTCGCCGGCGTGCGGTCCGCCAAGCAGCACGACGTGGCCTACCATTCGTGCTTGATGATCCGGGCCTGCACGATCGTCGGCATTTGGCTCGTGGCCTACGTCACCAAACAATTGCTCTTCGGGCGCGAGCGGTTCGGGGGGACCGAGGCCCAGTACTGGACCCTCTATGTCCCGGTCTTCTCGGCGCACATGCTCCTGGCCGTAGCAACCATCGGGATCGGCGCCTACAACCTGTACCAGGGCCTCACGCGGCTGCGATACGGGAGCGTCGGCGCCATGGCGGCGGGCACGTCGCGCCACCGCCGTCTGGGCAAGCTGCTGGTCTGGAGCTTCACCGGCGCCATGGCAACCGCCTATCTCGTCTATTTGATGTTGTTCGTCTGGTTCCCAACTTACTGACCATCTATCAACCAAGGAGGGTGAGCAATGTTTGCCTGGTTCAGCAATATGAAGACGATGGCCAAACTGATGCTGGGGTTTTCGCTCGTCGGGGCCATCATGGCCTTCGTGGGATATACCGGCCTCACGAACATGGGCCGCATCAACGAGAGCACGGAGAACATCTACACCGTGCAGTTGAAACCGCTCATGACCCTGACCAAGGTGCGAGGCATGGTCCATCAAGTCAGGTCATGGGTCGTCCAGGCCGTCCTGGCCGATGACCCGGCGGATCGGACTCAGGCCCTGGCCAAGCTCGAGGAACTGAAGAAGCAGATTGACGAGGGTTCGCAGGCCTTTGAACAAACGATCAGGTCCGAGGAGGTCAAGAAGGCCTATGACGACTTCACCAAGGCCCTGGGAGAGTATCGAGAGGTCCGCGACGGCACCGTGCTCAAGCTGGTGCAAGCGGGGGATCGAGTCGGGGCCACCGCGGCGATGAGGGGGGAAGGGGCGGCCAAGTACAAGGCCGTGGTGGAGGCGATCAACAGGCTGGCGGACACCAAGACGATGATCGCGCAGCGCAAGTACGACGAGGCGAACAGGGTCTACGCCGATTCGAAGGCGCTGTTGACCGGCATCATCGTTGGCGGAATCGGGCTGGGCCTGTTCCTGGGGTGGGTGATCGCCAGGATGATCGCGAAGGGGCTGGCTCAAGTGAACAACGTGGCTCAGCGGGCGGCAGAGGGCGACCTCACCAAGCGGGTCTCGATCGACACCAAGGACGAGATCGGGACGATGGGGGCCGCGTTCAACCAGATGATGGAGGCCATCGCCCGGGTGGTGGGCGAGGTGCGGCACGGTTCCGAGCAGGTCTCGTCGGCCTCGGCTCAGATCAGCGCCGGCACCCAGGACCTCTCGCACCGCACCTCCGAGCAGGCCTCGGCGCTGGAGGAGACCTCCTCGGCCATGGAGGAGATGACCTCCACCGTCAAGCAGAACGCGGACAACGCCAAGCAGGCCAACCAGCTCGGCATCGCCGCCCGCGACACGGCGGAAAAGGGCAGTCAGGTGGTGGCGCAGGCGGTGGCGTCCATGGACGAGATCAACAAGTCCTCGAAGAAGATCGCCGACATCATCGGCGTGATCGACGAAATCGCCTTTCAAACGAACCTGCTGGCGCTCAACGCCGCCGTGGAAGCGGCCAGGGCCGGCGAGCAGGGACGCGGGTTCGCGGTGGTGGCGGCGGAGGTGCGGAATCTGGCGCAGCGCTCCGCCACGGCCGCCAAGGAGATCAAGGGGCTGATCAACGAATCCGTCCAAAAGGTGACGGAGGGCGCGGATCTCGTGAATCGCTGCGGCAAGACGTTGGAGGACATCGTGGCCTCGGTCAAACGGGTCACCGACATCGTGTCGGAGATCGCGGCGGCCTCGCAGGAACAGGCGAGCGGGATCGAGCAGGTCAACAAGGCGGTCATGCAGATGGACGAGACGACCCAGCAGAACGCGGCGCTCGTCGAGGAGTCCGCCTCGGCCTCGGAGAATTTGCAGCAGCAGGCGGCTGAGCTCCTGCAGCAGGTGGAGTTCTTCAAGGTCTCCGACGGGGCCGGGAGCGGGCTCCGTGCGGGAGCTTCGAAGGGACAAGCGACCGCCGCGCCGAAGCCGGCCGCTCATGCCGCCGTCCATCCATCCGGCCACAAGCCGGCGGCGGTGAAGCAGGCCAAGCGGCCGATCGAGCCGAAGGCGGAGCCGGTCTCCGTCGGGGCTGGCAAAGCCAACGGCAACGGCCACGGAGCCCTCCACGCCGACGTGAAGGACGGCTTCGAGGAGTTCTAGGACTGCCCTCCCGTCTGTCTCCTTTCCTCCCAAGGGGACGCACGGGGAGAGCGCCCCCTCCCTCTTTCCTCGCCCTCACCTCCTGGGGGGCGAGGAAAGAGCGTAGGCGGTTCGTTCTTCGTCCACGCGAGCGGATGGAACCGGTGCGAGGGAGCTGCCGAATCGGGAAAGATCTCCGAGCCGGAAATGGGCGTGGACGATGGCAAGCACGGCCAGCGAGACGATGGAATACCAGATCACCGACGAGGAATTCGAGCGGTTTCGCTCGCTGGTGTATCGGGAGAGCGGGATCAACCTCAGCCAGAGCAAGAGGTCATTGCTGGTCTCGCGGCTATCCAAACGCCTCCGGGCCCTCGGGATCGAGACCTTCCAGGCTTACTACGAGCACGTATTGGAGGACCGGGGCGGCGAGTTCACGCAGATGCTGGACTGCGTGGCGACGAACAAGACGGATTTCTTCCGCGAGCCGGTGCACCTGGAGTTCCTGCGCGATCGCATTTTGCCGGCCCTCGAGACGGCCAAACGCGTGCGCATCTGGTCCTCGGCCTGTTCTTCCGGGGAAGAGCCGTACTCGATCGCCATCACGCTTTGTGACGGGATCGCAGCCCCGCTCCGATGGGACTGCAAGATCCTGGCGTCGGACCTTTCGACCCGCGTCCTGGCACAGGCAGCGTCCGGGATTTACGAGGCGGAGCGGGTGCGCGAGCTGCCGCCCGGGACGATCCGACGCCATTTCCTCAAAGGCCGCGGGGCTCACGCCGGCACGGTCAAGGTGAAGCCGCATCTTTCCGATCTGGTCCGGTTCCGGAGGATCAACCTGATGGACGATCATTATCCGATCAAGAGCCAACTGGACGTCATCTTCTGTCGCAACGTGATGATCTACTTCGACCGTGCCACGCAGCAGCGGCTCGCGGCCAAGTTCCATCGCTATCTGAGGCCGGGCGGATACCTCTTCATCGGGCATTCCGAGAGCCTGCAGTGGGTGGAGCATCCCTTTCGCCCCGTGGCCCCCACGATCTACCAGAAAACGTGACGGATGACAGGTGACGAGTGACGTGTAGAAACGAGGGCGTGAAGCCGATGGCATTGCTCATCACCCATCACCCATCACGCATCGCGGAGTTTCCCCACATTCGCCGCGTGCGCGACGGCCGGTTTCCGCACGAGGTCGTGAGCATCCTGCCGGGAGAATACTTCGTGAGCCAGGAGCCGATGATCATCCAGACGGTGCTCGGTTCGTGCGTATCGGTCTGTGTCCGTGATCCGCTGTTGAGCATCGGCGGGATGAACCACTTCATGCTGCCGGTTCCCTGCGAAGGCGGGGTCAACTCCTGGGGCGAATCGGCGCGGTACGGGTGTCACGCGATGGAGTTGCTCGTCAACGAGATCCTCCGGCGCGGCGGAGGCCGTGATCGGCTGGAGGTCAAGGTGTTCGGGGGCGGAAAGATCTACGACAGCAGCCTGGACGTGGGGGCTCGGAATGCCGTCTGGGTCCTCGAGTATCTCGAACGGGAACGGCTGAAACCGATCGTGGCCGACCTGCGCGACGTGTATCCCAGGAAGGTCTATTACTTCACGGAATCCGGCCGCGTCTTGCTGAAGAGGATCAAGCGGGTCAAGAACCGGACGATCGAGGAGAGGGAGCGACGGTATCACGCCTCCTTGCAGCAGCGTCGGGCGGACGGCGAGGTTGCGTTGTTCTGAACAGGCGTGAAGCGCGGTCCGTATCTCGTTGTTCGTCCGGAGCGAGACCAGATACGCTTCACGAATTGCAGGATACGAGGGCTCATGTCAAAGATTCGCGTGTTGATCGTGGACGACTCGGCGCTGATGCGCCAAGTCCTGACCGAGTTGCTCTCGCAGGATCCGGAGATCCAGGTGGTGGGGACCGCCCAGGATCCCTATTTTGCCCGAGAGAAAATCAAGGTGCTCAACCCGGACGTGCTGACGTTGGACGTCGAGATGCCCAAGATGGATGGGTTGACGTTTCTCGAGAAACTCATGGTCGGCCATCCGATGCCGGTGGTCATGGTCAGTTCCCTCACCGAAGCCGGGTGCCAGACGACGCTGCACGCGCTGGAACTCGGGGCGGTGGACTTCATCACCAAGCCCCGGATCGGCCTGCGAAGCGGGATGGAAGAGCAGGCGCAGGAGCTCGTCGCCAAGGTCAAAGCCGCCGCAGTTGCGCGGGTTCGGGGCAAGGGGCAAGGGGCGAGGGGAGGAGCCCAACCTCTCGTCTCTCGCCCCACGCCTCTCGCCTCATCCGCGATGCTCAAGACGACCGATACGATCATCGCCATCGGGGCCTCGACGGGCGGGACCGAGGCGATTCGGGAACTGCTGGAGGTCCTGCCGCCGAACACGCCTCCGATCGTGATCACCCAGCACATGCCGGAGAAGTTCACGAAGACTTTTGCCAATCGTCTCGACGCCCTCTGCCGGATCTCGGTCAGGGAGGCGGAGGACGGCGACAGTGTCCTTCCCGGCCATGCGCTCATTGCCCCGGGGAATTACCACATGACGTTGTCCCGGAGCGGGGCGCGATACCGTGTCAGGCTGAACCAGGCCCCGCCGGTGAACCGGCACCGTCCCTCGGTGGACGTGATGTTCCACTCGGTGGCGGAGTATGCCGGCGCCAACAGTGTCGGGGTGATCCTGACCGGCATGGGGGGAGACGGGGCGCGCGGGCTGCTCGCGATGAAGCAGGCCGGCGCCTACACGGTGGCGCAGGACGAAAGCACCTGCGTCGTGTTCGGCATGCCCAAAGAAGCGATCAAGTTGGGAGGGGTGGACAGCGTGGTCCCGCTTCCCTGCATGGCGTCGCACCTCCTCTCGCGGTTGCGGAGCGCCGCGTAGCCTGCCGGCTGCGCTTCAGCCTGAGCCTCCCCTCTTTCGTCGTACGGTCTTAATCGAACCCGTCTCGTTTGACACGTTCTCCCAGGCGTTTCTATAATCCGGCGCCTTTGTAGTCGTCAGGGGGACAGGGACGTTGATGGCGCGCGCAGACCAGAAATCGGCGGTGATCGGGGCCGGGGCCTGGGGCACCACCCTGGCCCGGCACCTGGCCGGGAAGGGCGGGGAGGTTTCCCTCTGGGCGTATGAGCCGGAGGTGGTGGAGGCGGTCAACCACAAGCGGGAGAATACGCTCTTTCTCCCCGGTGTAAGCCTGCCTCCGTCGCTGACTGCGACCGGTTCGCTGGCCGGCGCGGTGCGCGGCGCCGAGTTGCTCGTCTTTGCCGTGCCGTCGCACGCAGCCCGATCCGTGCTGCGTCAACTGGGGCCGCTGTTATCCGGGCCCGTGCCGCTGGTCAGCGCCACAAAGGGGATCGAAGAAGAGACGCTCAAGGTGATGACGCAGGTCATGGAGGAGATTCTTCCGGCCGCGATGCGGAAACGACTCGCCGTCCTGTCCGGCCCCAGCTTCGCCGCGGAGGTCTGCCGGGGACAACCGACCGCCGTGACCCTGGCGGGGGAGGACGAGGAGTTGGTGGCCCGGCTCCAACCCCTGCTGATGACCCCCCTGTTCCGGGTCTACAGGGGAAGCGACCCGCTCGGCGTCCAGTTGGGCGGGGCCCTCAAGAACGTCGTCGCGCTGGGCGCCGGCATCGTGGATGGGTTGGATCTCGGACACAATGCGCGGGCCGCACTGATCACGCGCGGCCTGGCCGAGATGGTCCGGCTCGGCACCGCGATGGGGGCCCATTTGCGAACTTTCTACGGTTTGTCGGGGATCGGGGATCTGGTCCTGACCTGCACGGGTGCCTTGAGCCGGAACCGAACGGTGGGCGTCCGGCTCGGCAAGGGAGAATCGCTGGCGGGGATTCTGAACGACATGCACGCGGTCGCCGAGGGGGTCCGGACCGCCAGAGCGGCGAAGGGGCTGGCCATCAAGTACGGAGTGGAGATGCCCATCGTGCAGGAGGTCTGTTCGGTTCTGTTCGAAGGAAAACCCTGCGCCCGCGCCGTGATGGATTTGATGGAGCGCTCGGCCAAATCCGAAGAAGGCGGGTAGCGGCTCGTCGAACCGGAATAGCGGATGGATCGTCGTCGTCTCACGAAGCTTTTAAAGGATCTCAGAAGCGGCAAGCTCGACGTCGAAGAGACCGTGGAGCGGCTGCGCACCCTTCCGTACGAGGATCTGGGCTTCGCCTCGCTCGACCATCATCGGACGATCCGGCAGGGATTCCCGGAGGTCATCTTTTGCGAGGGGAAGACCAGGGCTCAGGTCGTGGCCATCGCGCGGGGGCTCTTGCGCAAGGGCGGCACGCTCCTGGCCACCCGCGTGGAGCCGGCGGTGGCCCGCGCGCTGATCCGGCTGGATCCGCGGGCCCTCCACGAGGAGGCGGCCCGGGCCGTGGTGATCCAAAAGCGGAAGCCGGTCGCCAGGGGAGACATCCTGATCGTCACCGCGGGGACGGCCGACATCCCGGTCGCCGAGGAGGCGAGGGTCACGGCCGAGGTGATGGGCAGCCGCGTGGAATGTCTCTACGACGTCGGCGTGGCCGGGATTCACCGTGTGCTGCGCCGCCATGACCGCTTGCTGCGCGCCCGAGCCCTCGTCGTCGTCGCGGGGATGGACGGGGTGTTGCCCAGCGTCGTCGGCGGCCTGGTGGACCGGCCGGTCATCGCCGTGCCCACCAGCCGGGGCTACGGGGCCAGCTTCGGCGGTCTGGCGGCCTTGCTGACCATGCTGAACGCCTGTGCGGCCGGAATCGGCGTCATGAACATCGACAACGGGTTCGGGGCCGGCGTCCTGGCCCACCGGATCAATCTGCTCGGCGAAGCGCCGCGGGCAGGAGGCTAGGGGCTAGAGGTTCGTGGGGACGGGTGAATGCTTTCCCTCTCGCCCCGTGCCCCGTGCCTCTCACCGGTCATTTGACGTCGATCGTTCCACGCTTGGGCCAGGAGACCATCTGGGTCCTGGCTCCCTTCTCGCTGACAGCCAGCAGCTTGGCCCGCACCTCATAGTGGTACTTCCCGCTTTCCGCCGGTTGCCGGCTCTGGTCCGTTCCGTCCCACGTCAGCGTGATTCCCATGCGCAGCGGGCCGGTCGCTGCGTCGGCGCTGATCGGCTGGCGGCTCGACAGGAAGCGCAGGGATCGCTTTGAGGGGGAGGTGATGAGCGAGGACACTTCCAGGATCGTCGCGCCGTCGAGTTCTTTGGGCAGCGCGACTTCGATCGAGAAGTCCAGAGGACCTTCCTGGGGCGAGTAGGAAGAGTGCGAGGTGGTGACCGAGACGATTCGGAGGTCCGGCTCTGGTCGGGGAGCGGCCCGCCGTTTGGCGGCCTCGGCGTCGCTCTGGCTCAGCAGACACAAGGCCAGCAGGGCGACGGATGCCGCACGGGGCAGCGGGTTGCTGAGGGTTCTGACGGGCAGGATGAATGGCACTGGCAGGGCGGTGACTCGTTAATCCGTGGTCTGACCGATGTTCCGGTAAAAGGCTGGAGCCTCCCTCTCCTCGGCTCACCGGCTTCCAGCCGCGTTGTGGATAGCATAGGGCTGTCGGGCTGTCAATACGAAGGCACGTAAAACGTGAAACGTCGGACGTGAAGCGTTCGGGGGAAAACCATCGGCTGGCTCGTTGCCCTCGGGAGAACGCTTACGTTAAGATGAGCGCCGAGCACGTGCGATAGCAAAGGCGGAACGGACCGTGACCTGGCTGCATTTCGACTGTTTTTCCGGCGTCAGCGGAGACATGATCCTCGGCGCGCTCGTGGACGCGGGCCTTCCCTTGAAGGATCTGGTCCGCGGACTGCGTGGACTCCGGGCGGGGGACTATGCCCTCCGCGCCAAGAAAGTCACGCGCGGGGCGTTGCATGCGACCAAAGTGGACGTGCTGGTGCGCGACGGGTTCCGCGCCCCCCTCTCTCTGAAACGCATCCGCGGCACGATCTCTGCGAGCCGCCTTCCCGCGCCGGTCAAGGACTTGAGCCTGGAAGTGTTCGACCGGCTGGCGCGGGCCGAGGGAGCCGCCCATCGGGTCAATCCCTCCGACGTCCAGTTTCACGAAATAGGGGTGGTCGACTCGCTCGTGGACGTGGTGGGGGCCCTGCTGGGCTGTCATCTCCTCGGCGTGGACCGCGTCACCGCCTCCCCGGTGAACCTGGGGGCCGGCCTGATCGAGTCCCGACACGGCCGTTTGCCGGCTCCGGGTCCGGCGGTGGCCGCGCTCGCTCGCGGCATCCCCGTCTACAGTGCCGGCCCGGCTCGGGAGCTGACGACGCCGACCGGGCTCGCGCTGTTAGGCGTCCTGGCCCGGGACTTCGGGCCCCTTCCCCTGATGCGTCCGGGGACGGTTGGGTACGGGGCCGGCACGGCCGACCCGCCCGGATGGCCCAACGTGCTCCGGGTCTTCCTCGGCCAGCCGGTCCCGACGACGTTCCAGGACGGGGCGGAGACCGTGGTCCAGATCGAAACGAACGTGGATGATCTGAACCCACAGACATACGAGGTCGTCATGGAGCGCTTGTTCTCGGCCGGAGCGCTGGACGTGACGTTGACCCCGGTCATCATGAAGCAGGGACGGCCCGGAATCGTGCTGTCCGCGCTGGTCCCGCAATCCAAGAGCCACGCCGTGGCCGTGGTGATGCTGCGCGAGACCACGACGCTGGGAGTCCGGCTGCAGGACGTACAGCGGCTCGTGCTCCCCCGCCGGGTCGAGACGGTGCAGACCACCGCGGGGCCGGTTCGAGTGAAGGTGGCGGAGACAGGATCCGGGAACGCCAAGGCGGCACCAGAATACCAGGACTGCCGGCGCCTGGCGGCGCGCACCGGCCGACCGGTGCGCGAGATCATGGAGGAGGCCCTCGTGGCCTATTTCGGCCGAAAGCGGAAGGCCAACGGCAAAAGGCGAAAGCCGATCGGGAGAGCCTCGTTGTGACAGTTCTACTCTACGTCCTGCTGTTCCTCGCATCGGTGGCGATTACCCTGGGGGGCTGCGCCCTGTTCACGAACGGGATCGAGTGGCTGGGCAAGCGGCTGAAGGTGCCCGAAGGGGCGGTGGGGAGCATCTTCGCGGCGGTCGGCACCACGCTGCCCGAAACCTCGATCCCGGTCATCGCGATCTTTTTCGGGAGCGGACAGGAGCGCGTGGAAGTCGGATTGGGCGCGATCCTCGGCGCGCCGTTCATGCTCAGCACGCTCGTCCTGCCGATTCTGGCCGGACTGCTGCTGCTCTATGCCTGGATGGGCAAACGCGCCGCATCGTTCAAGTTGGACTACCGGGAGATCCGGGTGGACCTTCAATTTTTCCTGATCGCTTACGGATTGGCCCTGAGCTGCGCCTTCCTGTCCACCAAGGCCCTGCACTATCTGGTTGCGGGAGGCTTGATCGTCCTGTACCTGGCCTACGTCAGGAGCAAGTTTTCCGCCTCGCGCGACGGGGAGCCGGGCCTGGATCCGCTGTTTTTCGCCAGACGGTCGGTGACCCCCTCGTACGGGGCCATCGGCCTCCAGGGGCTGGTCGGGCTGGTCGGGTTGGCCGGCGGGGCGCATCTGTTCGTCACCGCGGCCAAGGCCCTGGCGGTTGAAATGGATGTGTCGCCGTTGTTGCTGGCCCTCCTGATCGCGCCCCTGGCGACGGAGCTGCCGGAGATGTCCAACAGCTTCCTGTGGCTCTACCAGCGCAAGGATACCCTGGCGGTCGGCAACGTGACCGGGGCCATGGTCTTCCAGGGGACGTTTCCCGTGTCGGTGGGGCTCGTGGGAACCGAATGGATGTTGAATTCCACGGCCCTCGCCGCGATGGGGCTGGCCCTGGTCGCGGTCGGAGGCAACTTCCTGCAAGTGCTCTGGGGCGGGCACTGGCGTCCCTGGCTGCTCGGCGGGGGCGCCGCCCTGTACGTCGGATTCACGACCTATCTCTATCTCGCTGCGAGATAGACCGGAGGCGGCGGCTGGTCGGGCCATGTCATACGCGCACGAGGCGTCGGCGAACCCGTCGAAAGACGCGCGCGACCGGGAAGTCCGGTGGGTGCTCTGGGCGGTTCTGGCTCTCAACCTGCTGGTGGCCCTGGCCAAGCTCCTGTACGGGCTCATCACGTCGTCCCTCAGCATGCAGGCCGACGGGTTCCACTCCCTGTTCGACGGGATGTCGAACGTCGTGGGCCTGTTCGGGCTCTGGCTGGCGGCTGCGCCGCCGGACCGGCACCATCCGTACGGACACAAGAAATACGAAACGCTGGCCGCAGCCGCGATCGGCGGCATGCTGGTCGCGACGTGCCTCTACCTCCTGTGGCGGAGCTACGACCACTGGCTGGGATCCGTGCACCCGGAAGTCACGGGTCTGAGCTTCGGCGTGATGGCGGTCACGATGGCCGTCAACTACGGCGTCATGCGGTGGGAGCGGACCAGGGGACGGGATCTGCGCAGCGAGATCCTGGTGGCGGATTCCCAGCACACCGGCAGCGATCTCCTGACGTCCTGCTCCGTGCTGGCCGGACTGGTCGCGGTCAAGGTCGGGTATCCGCTGATGGACCCGATCGTGTCGTTGGCGATCGCGGGCGTCATTGCCTGGACGGCGGCGACCGTGTTGAAGGAGGTCTCCCATTCGTTGACCGACCGGGCCCGGCTCGATCCGGAAGCCGTCCGCACGGTGGTCCTGGGGCATGACGGCGTGCTGGATTGCCACGAGGTCCGCACGAGAGGGCTGCCGGATCACATTTTCATGGATCTGTCCGTCCATGTGCGTGCGGACATGTCCGTCGCCGAATCCCACGAGTTGGCCCATCAGGTGGAGCAGGCCATCAAGGACCGGTTCGAAGGGGTGGCAGAAGTGATCGTGCACGTGGAGCCGGAGGATTGTCCCGGGGCCAGGCATGCCGGCTGGTAAGCGGCTCCCGATCCTGGGGCTCACCATGGGGGATCCGGCCGGTATCGGGCCGGAGGTGGTCGCCAAGACGCTGGCGAGGCCCGAGGTCTGGCGGGTCTGCCGGCCGCTCGTCATCGGCTCCAGACCGGTGATGGAGCGGACGGTCCGTCAGCTTCACCTGCCGCTGCGGATCGTCGGTGTCGCCGGGCATGACCGGCTGCTCGGCCGCCGCAATGAACTCGCCCTGCTGGATCCGCTCGACCGGCCGCTCGGCCGATTCAAAGTCGGGGCGGTCTCCAGAACGGCCGGCGCGGCCTCCGTGGCCTTCGTCGTGAAAGCGGTTCGGCTGGCTGAAGCCGGCTGCATTGACGCGATCGTCACCGGGCCGATCAACAAGGAGGCCATCAACCTGGCCGGCCATGACTATCCGGGGCACACGGAGCTGCTGGCGGACTTGACGGGGAGCAAGGAGGTCGGGATGATGATCCTCGGCGGTCCGCTCAAGATCATGTTCGTCACGACGCACGTGGCCATCCGCGAGTTGCCCGACGCCTTGACGCCGGCGCGCGTCGCGCGCGCGATCCGCCTGGCCGACAGGGCCGTGCGGGAATACTTCGGGATCGCCCGGCCGAGGATCGGCGTCGCGGCCTTGAACCCGCACGCCGGCGAGGCGGGGCTGTTCGGCAAGGAAGAGCGCCGGGTGATCCTCCCGGCGGCCAGACGGGCCAGGACCTCGGGGATTCGGGCCAGTGATCCGCTGCCCGCCGACACCCTCTTCGGCAAGGCGGTCCGAGGGGGCTACGACGCCGTCGTGGCCATGTACCACGACCAGGGCTTGATCCCGCTGAAACTGCTGGCGTTCGGCACCTGCGTGAACCTGACGGTCGGATTGCCGATCATCAGGACGTCGGTGGATCACGGGACGGCGTTCGATATTGCCGGCAAGGGCGTGGCCGATCCGGGCAGCTTGATCGAGGCGATCAAGCTGGCGGCGAGACTGGCCCGCGTCAAACGGCTGAAGGCGGAAGGTTGAATTGCCGAGAGGAGTTGAAGATGTCTGATCAGGTCAAACCGGCCCTCGACGTGATCCGGGCGCAGATCAGGGAGCTGGACGCGATCCTGGAGCAGGGACGGAAGACCCTGAACACGGTCGCCGCCGGAGAACGGCTGGCGAGGTGGAAGAGGCAGGCGGTTGCGTTGCTCGCGCAGCACCTGGGGCCGAGGGAAGCCGGGAGGTTGGAGAGCACCACCCCCGGCCCGTCCTTCACCAACGACCTGCTGGAGGAACTGACCGACGACGTGGAGCTCTACCGCAACGTCATGGTGTCGCTGGAGAAGGAGTTGAAACAGCGTCAGGTATGAGCGCCGGCCCGTCTCCCGCACCGCCCCCTCGTCCGCTGAAGCGTCTCGGGCAGCACTTCCTCGTCGATCCCAACATTGCGAGAAAAATCGTGGTGCTGGCGGGCATCCGGCCGGACGAGACCGTGATCGAGATCGGGCCGGGCCGCGGCGTGTTGACGCGCGCCCTTTGTGAGCGGGCCAAGCGGGTGATCGCCATTGAGCTGGACCCCAAGCTGGGCCGATACCTCGACGAGACCCTGGGCGGCTGCCGGAACCTGGACCTGCGGATAGGCGATGCGCTGGACTTCCCCTACGATCGAATTCCCCAGGGGACGGTCGTGGTGGCCAACCTGCCCTACTACGTGTCCACGCCTCTGCTGTTCAAGCTCCTTGAGGCGCGGGATCGGATCGACCGCCTGGTGCTGATGCTCCAGACCGAGGTCGCGCGCCGTTTGGCGGCCGGGCCCGGGACCCGTGACTACGGGGTCTTGTCCGTGCTCACCCAGGTTGCGGCCGACGTGGCGATCGCGTTCCCCGTGGCGGCCGGTTGCTTCAGGCCGAGACCGGAGGTGGGGTCCTCCGTCGTCTCCCTGACCGTGCGCAAGACGCCGGCCGCGGCCGTCGCGGATGACGCGGGGTTCGTCCGGGCCGTGCGGGCCGCCTTCGCCCACCGCCGCAAGACGCTGGCGAACTCGCTGCGGGACGAAGGCTATCCGCCCGATCGGATCGCCAGGGCTCTGGCCGAGGCCGGCATCGAGCCGTCCCGCCGGGCCGAGACCGTGACGCTGCAGGAGTTCGCTGCTTTGGCCAGGGCCCTCATGGCCGCTTCTGACCGGGCCGATCCTGGCGCCTGAGCTTCCGCTCTCACCCCTTGCCCCTTGCCGGCCGAGGTGTTACCATGCCGGCCTATGGGGGTATCCAGCACGGCGAAGCGCGGTGACGCTCGCCCCACCTCCCGTGAATCCTCCCATCTGAAGCACGAGGTCATCGGGGTTCTCCTGATCACCCTCAGCCTCCTGTCCCTCCTCAGCCTGGTGTCTTACACGCCGACGGATCGCCTGCTGTTCGGCGGTGCGGCGACGGACGCCTCCGTGCCTCAAGCCCGGAACATGATCGGGACGGTCGGTGCGACGATGGCCGCGGCGCTGTTCTGGCTGATCGGGGGCGGCGCCTATCTCCTGCCGTTTCTGCTCGCCATGCTGGGCGGCCGGTGCTTCGTCGAGGGGGCGCTCAGCGTGACTCTGCGCAGCGCGGCCGGCTCGGCCGCTGCGGTGTTCTTCCTGAGCGGGCTGCTCCACCTGGAGGTCACGGCGGTGCCGACCATCTCGAGCGGGTGGGTCTTCCGCGGTACGGCGGGAGGCGCGACGGGCTACGTCCTCGCCGAGGGCTTGCGCAGTTACTTCGCCAGCACGGGCGCGCACATCCTCGTCATCGCCGGGCTCCTGGTCTCTCTCCTGCTGGCGACGCCCATGTCCCTCGCGGAGCTCGGCCGCCGGCTTCCGGAGTGGTGGGAATCGGCCGTGGAGGCCGCGGTCGCCCTGCTGCCGACGCCGACGGAAAAGGCGGGCAAGGGCGAGAAGGTCAAACGGGCCAAGGCGAAGCCGGTCAAGATCGTGCGTCCTCCTGAGCCGGAGAGGGAAGAGGCAGAGGTCCAGCAGCCGGCGCCAGTCTCGGCCCCGGAGGAGATGCGGGCCAGGGCAACCGAGGACATCGGGGAGGCGGACCGGGAGGCGCCGGTCGTCGTGACCGCCGCGGTCTCGACCATGTCCAGCGACTACGTTCTGCCCGATCCGCGCGAGCTGCTGAGCGATCCCTCCGGCCCCATGGACCGGATGAGCGACGAGGAGCTGAAAGCCCAGTCCGAAGTGCTGACGAAGGCGCTGCTGAGCTTCGGGATCGAGGGCAAGGTCACGGAGGTCCATCCGGGCCCGGTCGTGATCATGTACGAGTTCGAGCCGGCGCCCGGCGTGAAGGTGGCGCGCATCGTGAACTTGGCCGACGACCTGGCGCTGGCGCTCAAGGCGGAGAGCATCCGCATCGTGGCGCCGTTGCCCGGGAAGGCGGTCGTGGGCATCGAGGTTCCCAACCGGTGCCGGGAGACCGTGTCCCTGAAGGAGGTCATCACGAGCGACGCCTTTTCAAAATCGCAAGCCCGCTCCAAGCTCGCGCTGGCGCTGGGCAAGGACATTTTCGGCCAGCCCGCCACGGCCGATCTGAAGACCATGCCGCACCTGTTGGTGGCGGGCGCCACCGGCGCGGGCAAGAGCGTCGGCCTCAACACCATTCTCATGAGCCTTCTCTTCTCGACCAGGCCGGACGAGGTCAAGCTCCTGCTGATCGATCCCAAGATGCTGGAGCTCAAGTCTTACGACGGCATTCCCCACCTGCTGCGCCCCGTGATCACCGATCCCAAGTCGGCGGCGCGGGGCCTCGGGTGGGTGGTCCAGGAAATGGAGCGGCGGTATCAACTGCTGGCCGAGGCCGGCGTCCGCAACGTGGACGCTTACAATCGCAAGGTGGCCGAGGAGCAGGGCGTCCTCCCGCAGTCTTCCTCGGGGGAGCCTGGTCAGCCGGACCAGCCGATCGAGTTCCTCTCCGAGGAGGCGCGACTCTCCGCGGGAGAGAGCGCCGCGCTTGCGGAAGGCGCGGGGGGCTCGCCGGCCGCCGAGCCGAGCACGCCGCCGGCCCCGCTCCCCTACATCGTGGTCGTGATCGACGAGCTGGCCGACCTGATGATGGTGGCGCCCAAGGAGGTGGAGGAGAAGATCGCGCGCCTGGCCCAGATGGCCCGGGCCTCCGGCATCCACCTGGTGCTGGCCACCCAGCGGCCTTCGGTGGACGTGCTCACGGGCCTGATCAAGGCCAACTTCCCGGCCCGTATCGCGTTCCGAGTCTCGTCCAAGACGGATTCCCGCACCATCCTCGATGCCAACGGCGCGGAGGCCTTGCTGGGGCGCGGCGACATGCTGTTCCTGTCCGGCACCGGCCAGCTCGCCCGTCTGCACGGGTCTTTCGTGGCCGACGACGACGTCAGGCAGGTGGTGGACTTCGTCAAGAAGCAGGCGTCTCCGGCCTACAGCGAGGAGCTGCAGTCGCTGCGCCAGGAGGAGGCGGCGGAGGAAGAGGCGCGGGACGAGGTCTACGAGCAGGCCAAGGACCTGGTCCTGTCGTCCGGACAGGCGTCGGCTTCCCTCATCCAGCGGCGGCTCCGTGTCGGGTACCCGCGGGCGGCCCGCATGATCGAACAGATGGAACAGGACGGGATCGTGAGCGCGCCGGGCCGGGACGGGCGGCGCGAAGTGCTGGGGCGCCGCGGGCCGGTCGGGGGGGGCGAGGCGTGAGGCTCGTAGGGACGACCCTGGCTGTGATGCTCCTCGGCCTGTGCGCCTTGCCGGCTCCCGTCCCGATTGCGGCGGAAGAGGCGAAAGACGGGCGGGAAGTCCGGGCGGTCGTCAAGAAGCTGCAGGCCCGGTACGAGCAGACCCGCGATCTCCAGGCCGAGTTCACTCAGAGCACCAAGATCGAGGGATTCGCCACTCCCATCAAGTCCGGCGGGCGGATGTACATCAAGAAACCTGGCCGTCTCCGCTGGGATTACCTGGACCCGAACGTGGAGGAGATTTACGTCAACCAGAACGATGTGATGATGTACGTGCCCGAGCACAAGCAGGTGCTCGTGGGCAAGCTGACGCAGATGGCCGCCTCCCAGGCGCCGCTGCAGCTCCTGCAGGGGGTCGCCAAGCTGGAGGAGCAGTTCGACCTGGACCAGGGGGCCGGCACGGAACGGGGCGAGGGCGGGCTTCCGCTGGTGACGCTTCTGCCCAAGCCGGTCGGACACGAATCGGTGAGAACCGTGAGCCGGATCGTCTTGGAGGTGCAGCCCAAGACCTACTTCATCAAGCGGGTGTCCATCCACGAGATCAGCGGGAACGTCTCCACGTTCCACTTCACCAACCTCAAGGCCAACGTCGGGCTGAAGAGCGCCCTGTTCGACTTTCAGGTCCCTCCCGGGGTCGAAGTCGTCAAGGCGCCGGCCTTGAGCCCTCCGTAACGGCGGCACTCATCAAGCGTCCTTCGTTGATCGGCTGGGAGAGTCCTCCTCCCCCGAATGACGAGAGACGCACGACGAGCGACGTTGGCCTCGCTGAGCTAAGCGGTAAACTGGTCTCCGAAGATCGCGTGCCGATCCACGGATCGCCGGACCACCGAGAGCAGGTGGTCCTTGGAGACCGGCTTGACCAGATAGTCCACCACGCCTTGTTTCATCAATGCGACGGCCATGTCGACGTCCGGATAGCCGGTGAGGACGACGATCGGGACCGACGGGTATTGGGCCCGGAAGTAGGTGATCGCCTGCGTCCCGCTGATCTTGGGCATGCGGATGTCGCAGAGGATGGTGTCCACCATCAGCGGATTGTCGTCCGCGTTGAGGGTGGCGATGGCCTGCTCTCCGTCCTCCGCCTCCACGACTTCATAGCCGGCCCTGGTGAGATTCAGGCAGATCGGCTTTCTCACCTGCGGCTCGTCGTCCACGACAAGCACGCGTCCGATCCGTCCGTTCGAATGGCTCGCGGCAGACAGACTCTTGGGGTTCATGGCTGACCTCCTGCGTTGACGGTTCACGGACGGGGAACAGGACCGTAAAGCTCGTCCCGCGTCCTTCCTCGCTCTGGATGGAAATCCGCCCTCCGTACTTGGCCACGATCTTGTAGGCGATGCTCAGCCCCAGCCCCGTGCCTTTTCCGGGGTCCTTCGTCGTGAAGAACGGATCGAAGACCTTTCCGAGCAACGACCGCGGGATGCCGCACCCGGTGTCCGATACGCGGACGAGAATGTCCCGAGCCCCTTGCTGTACGGTCAGCGTGAGCGTGCCCTTCCCCTCCATGGCTTGCACGGCGTTGCTGATCAGATTGACGAACACCTGGTCGATCTCGGTCCGTCGGGCGCGGACCTTGGGGGCGGCGTGGAACTCCGTCGCCACCTGCACCAGGCCGAAATCCGGTCCTCGACGCACCATCTTGATCGCTTCCATCAGCCGCTCGCAGAGATCGAGGCTCGTCTCCTCGTCGAGCGAGGCGGGCCTGGCGTAGCAGACCAGGTCGCGAACCACGGCCGCCACGTGCTTGGAGTACAGGGCGATGTCCCTGGAGAACTCCTTGATCCTGGCCGGATCGGTCTCCTCCTGGATGATCTCGGCCATACCCAGGATGCCCTGGATGGGGTTGTTGATCTCGTGGGCCATGCCGGAAACCAGCGTGCCGAGGCTGGCCAGTTTTTCGGCCTGGATCAGTTGGTCCTGCGCCTGCTTGCGCTCGGTGATGTCGCGGATGATCCCGCTGAAGAAGGTGCCGGATTCGGTGCGCCACATGGCGAGGGAGAGCTCCAGGGGAAATTCGCCGCCGTCTTTGCGCAGGCCGTGCAGCTCGATCGTCCGGCCGGTCACGCAGGGCTCGTTCGTCGTGCGGAGTCGGGTCAACCCTCGTTGATGGGCCTCGCGATAACGGGTCGGCATCAAGAGCGTCAACGGCCGGCCCAGGACCTCTCCCTCCGAGTAGCCGAAGAACCGCTGGGCGCTCTTGTTCCAGGAGATGATGCGGCCTTGATCGTCGGACAGGATGATCGCGTCGGGCGCCGATTCCACGACCGAGCGGAACCGGGCTTCGCTCTCGCGCAAGGCCCGCTCCACCTGCTGTGACTTGACCGCCAGGGTCCTGACTTCGACCGCCCGCCGCACCAGCGCTCTGATCTCTTCCGGATTGTAAGGCTTGGTGATGTAGGCGAATGCCCCTCTGTTCAGCGCGATGATCGTGTTCTCGACCGTGGCGTAGCCCGTGAGGAGGACGACGGGAAGCGTCGGGTCGATTCCCTGCAGCCGTTCCAGCACGGCAAGCCCGTTCAGGTCCGGTAGCTTGATGTCGAGCAGCACGACGCTGTAGGACTGGTGGGAGGCCCGTTCGAGCGCGTCCCTCCCAAGACCGGTGCAGTGCACCAGATACCCCTCCTCGTGCAGCATGAGGCGCAGCGTGTCCCTGGCGTGGAGGTCATCGTCCACGACGAGGACATAGGTGTACAAAGACCGCAACGAGACGCTCATCGTCCGCTCTCCCGTTCGGTGCGAGGCCGGCTGCCCGCCGTGCCTACGCGGCTGCCTTGAAAGTCTTCTCCCCCGAACGACTCTCTGGCATGGCCGGCGGGGTGTCAGCGGGGCCAGGGCGCTCCTGGCATGTGGGGCCCGCCCCCGCGTCATCCATCCTGGCGCTGATCACGGCCAGCACGAGCATGCCGAACAAGGTGAATCCCGATACGACGATTCCCCAGGCCATGGTCCTTCCTCCTTGGTGAAAGGATCTGGGCGGCTGAGAGTCCGCCCGCGCACCCACTTCCTTCAGCAACGGTCGTGCCAGGGCTGCCCGGGAGCGGGATCTCCTAACTGGCTGATTCTATTTGTGTTGTCGCGGTGGAGACGAAACCGCACCGGTGAGGCTGTATCGAAAGCGATAAGTAGCTATACTGTCCGATACAGGAGGCGTTGTCGCGATCAGGCGGGCGAAGGGGCGTGAGACGCGACTACCTCGCGCCTCCGGCGATACGCTGGGTCCCGACCCAGCAGTCCTGGTCCGTGGATGAGGGGTTCTGCCTGGCCAGGTCTTCCTTGTACAGGATCATGTTCATGAAGAACATTCTCCCCATGTAGACCCGACCGAGGTACAAGCCCGGCCTGACCATGCGGAGTTCATCCCGGACTTGCAAACCCTGAGGGCCGGTCAGCCAGTCGATTTCCTTCACGTACCCGGGAATTTCGTGGCTGTAGGCATAATCGATGACGATGGCCTCACGCCGGCCGTCCAGGAGGCTCTGTCCGCAATAGACCTTGGCCGGGAACAGCAAGGGCTCCTGTGCAGCCCCCGGCGATTGTTTCGTCGTCACCCCCTCCTCCCTCTTCGGCGAGATGAGGGAGGAGAGCTTGGCAAGGTCCCCGATTTTGGTGCGGACAATCCGCTGGCTTTTGTCGAACACCTTGCCCCGCCAGAGCTGCCGGACGAGCTCCTCGCGTTGCTCTTTCGGCTTGCTCAGCAAAAGCGCGAGCCCCTTCAACCGCTCTCCGGCCAGCATCTGCGCGATCTGCAAGGACGGCCCAAAGTCTCTGGGGCGGAAGAGATGGACCTCGTAGGGCCCGTCGGGAATCGCACCGGCCGTCAATCTGGCGTAAATCTGGTCTAGTTGCTCTTGGTCGGCCGCCTGGAGGTTGCTCCGGGTGATCTTGGCCAGGTCGTTCCCCGTGAGGGGATAGTCGTGCTCCAATCGGGCGAAATCCATCTTGCAACGGTAATACTCCTCGGAACGCGCCGCGACAGGCAGCTCTTTCTCCAGCCTGGCTTTGCACTGTGCCTCGTCCTGCGGATATTGATCGGCGGGAGCGTAGCTCACCGGCGGAGCAGGTTCGCCGGGCGGCCCGGCCGCGAGGACCGACACAGGCGCGGCGGCGACCAGGATGGAGGCGAACAGCCAACTTCGGCGCAAGGCGCATAGACGGATCATAGGTTCCTCCTGTCGCGGGCGGGGCGGGCGTTTACAACGTGGCCAGGAACGCCGTAAGGTCGTTTTTGTCCTGTTGCGTCAAGCGGCCGTCCTCGAACAACTCGTAGAGCGGATGGCCCGAGGGAGTCCCCTTGTTTTCGTCAAGATCGACGCTGTTGCTGTACACCTCCGATAGGTCATGCGCTTTGTCCAGCACGCTCTTGGGGTTGCCCAGGATCTCCGCAAAGGCTTGCAGAGTGGCCTTGGCGTGCTGCTCGCCTTTCTCGGGCCCGAAACGCGAGGCGAACTTGCCTTTCAGTTTCGTGAACTGCCCGGGGTCGGCAAGGGCCTTCTGCAAATCGGTCCCGAATTGCTCGGGCTTGGACATGGCATTCTGGAGGTCGGGGAAGGCGAGCCGAAGCTCGGCGAGGAAGCCTTTGAAGTCGTTGATGAACTCCTTGTGCCGGTAATTGCCGATCAGGGCGGCCGGCTTGCCGTCGGGGAAGATCAACTCCATCCCCAGCGGACCTATGTGCTTGGCCCCGTTCGTGGGCGTGACCTTGCGGCTTCGCTTGTCCGGGTTCAACAGTTGGTCCATGGATTTCTTGAAGAGGCGGTAGCGACCCTCCACGGAGGGATCGAAGGGTTCGCAGGCGGGCGGTTTTGCCGGGCCGCCGCAGAGCTCCGGGCCGGTTGCATTGTCGTGCATGAACGGCGCATAGGCCCACAGGCTCAGGAGCGAAACGTTTCGGTAATAGCCGCGCCCCCCGTCCGCGGTCATCGAATGGCGTGCCGGCTCGTCATCCATGGACATCGGCAGGGTTACGGATGACCGGCCTCGATAGGTTTCCGACGAATACTCTTCCCAGAGATGGCCTTTCATGTGGTTGGAGTGGAGCGCGCGCGAGGCGTTCACTTCGAGCTTGGTGACGGCGGTGGGCTTGTCGTTGCCGAGCCAGTCCTTCCTGAGACCGGTCGCCGGATCGAGAGCGCGGAAGTCACGGTCAACGAACTTTCCGTTCTCCTGGTCCTCCGGCAGGCTGCTGTGGCAGCCGGCGCATTTCTTGGCGAAAATCCGCCTGCCCCGTTCTACGTCGGCGCGCAAATCGGCCTCCAAATCCTTGACGAGGTCGGCCTCGGTGTACCGCGCATCGGGGTCCTTGAGTCTCCGTTCGTTCTCCCTGGCTTCACGCAAGTCCGCCGGGGCCCCGGTCATCAAGTAATTGAGAAGGTCGGGTAGGCGGTCTTCGATGGCGCGGAAGTTCGGACAATCGCGTCGGGCCTGCCCGATGTCCATCGGCGTCTGGCCGTATCCCCTCAGACGGGGATCGAGCTGCATCATGTCGGTCAGGTGGTTGACCCAGGCGGATTCGGCGCAGCTCCCGATGTTGATGTACACGCGTTGGAGGGCTTCCAAGGCGCCGATGCTGTCTTCGCCGCCCTTCAGGATGTTGTGGACCTGCTCCCGCTTCAGGCTCTTCTTCCAACATTTCTTGCCGTCCTTCCCCGGCTCGCACCAGCACTGCTCCTGCTCGGAGGTGATTGTGCACTGCTCGCCGCTCTTGACCGGGCGCCACTTCCGAACGTCGTGGGGAAAGGTGGGTCGCCGTTTGAGGTTGATGAGGGCGTTCATCGTGCCGGTGTTGTTGACCTGATCCGTCGGAATGGCCGAGGTGTCCACGGTGCCGGGCCGCACGAGCGCGAAGACCTGCCACTCCAGGCTTTGTCTCGGCATCCCTGAAACGAAGATGGGCAGGACTCGCGAGTACTGGTTGCCGACCGTTCCGGACAGGTTCTCCGCGGCCGGATAGGCGGGGCTGTGCGGCGGCTTGAACGGCTTCAAAGGATCGAAGGCGATGTGGCAGGCCCCGCAGGCCATGCCGACGAGGAACGGCGGTTCGACGGAGCCGTCGGAGAGTTTCTTGCGGAACCCGTCCCACGTGGCCAGGCCCTTGTTGAGCTTCGCCCAGGCCTCCCGGTCGAACCTGGGGTTGGGAAACTTGCGGAATCCCATCGCGCCGGCGGACGTGCCAAACTCCAGATCGCAAGGGCTTTGCCACAGCTTCTTGGGGAACCGTATTCCGCCTTCGATCTCTTCTCTCGAAGGTGTTGCGTCGTTGAGCTCGCAGGCCGGATCCTTGTACCCGTGCTTGCCGACGTAGGTCAGCAGGACTTCATCACCGGGACAGTAATCGAAGCCGTAGGTCTCTTCGAGGCTCTTGGCCGGGCAATCCGGGTCTCCGGGCTTGCAACAGGCCGGATCGTTGACGAGGCCCCACTCGTCGAATCGCGTGGCTCTGGCCGGCGCCTTCATGACGCCGTACCAGTCAACCAACGTGCCGAGCCGTTGCTGGAACACGTAGGTGAAGAACCGGGCGGTCCCCGCAGCGGCCTTGAACCAGATCTCGCAGCCCGCCCGTTCCGATGGAGTCAACTTCACCCTGCCATTGAACAGACAGGGGTCGCTCAGATCACGCGGAGGCGCCTGCAGCGACGCGGCCTGTTCCGCGCCAAAAGCAACGGTTGCCATGGCAAAACACAGGGAGGCCGCGGTGGCGGTGAGTCGCTTCATGGCCTGCTCCTTCCATGTTAAGGAGGAACGGTGCCTGGGGGGAGAAACCGATCGAGATCTTCATTGTTTATGCGGCTCTTCGCGGGATAATTCCCGGATAGTGGCCTTATGCTCCTTCTCCCATCTGCCGAGTTTCGCTTCTTCCCACATCCAGCGGATGAAGGAGCAGGACAGCACCGCAAACACTCCGAGCGTGAGGAGTCTGCTCACCCATCTTCCTAGCGAGGCCAGGTAACTCTCCATGGTCGCACCTCAGAGATCGAACATGCGTTCAAGGAGCCACGGACCACTGCCCATGAGCACGAGGAGGGCGCCGCTTGAGAGCAGGATCCACAACCAGAAGAGGCCTGGAGCCAGGAAGGACGGAAAACGGTCGGCGGGGGGGACCAAAGGACGTCCCTCCAGCCAGGGAATCAGTCGGTCGATGAGCCGGTCCGGGTTCCGCGCATTGACCTTCCAATAGGAGGTATGGGCGGTGAAGGGCGAGACCTGATCCGCCCACGGAACGTTGGTCAACTGCAGTCCCCCCACGTTGTTGGTCCCTGAAAAGAGGTCGATCGTTCCGGCCACGATGTCCTGGCGGTCGGCGACGTTCACCCAGGGCACGGGGTTGGGGAGAGGCTGCGCGTTGATGGGGACGATCAAGGGCCAGAGAGCGGCGAATTTGTCCAACGGGCTCCCCATGGTCAGAAACCCGCGCAGACCCGCAAACAATTGCCGTCGGTCGATCTGATCGGTCGGTTGGATCCAGGGGGGACGACGGGGGGCCTGGTCGTACAGGTTCTGGTTCTGGTCCGACGCCTTAAAGACGGGATTCAGCCCGTTCCACTCTTCTTCCGTCAGATAGCGAGGCAGGATTCCGTTCAGCTCCATCAGACCGTTGAAGGCGACCACCGTGCCGAGGCTGTGGGCAAAGATGTAATACCCGTCGAGTTCTCCGGTTCGCACCGCTTCGGCGGTGCGGAGCAACGCACGCACCATGCGCCGGCGGATCGCCACCCGCGATTTCTCGCCGATCGCTTCCAGGTTGTTGTCCATCCGCACGAACCAGTCTTGATACAACTTGACGTCGCCCACGAAGTTGTACAGCGTCTCCTGTGCCTTCTCCAGCGGGGACAATTTAATGGACAAGCGGGCGAGAACGGCATTGAACAGGTTGATGCTCAGCAGGATCAGCAAAAAGAGCAAAGAGACGCCAAAGAGCTCGGCCCGCGTTCTTATCGTCTCGACCCGCGTCAGCCTTCTGGGCAGCCGACGCAGCCCGACTTGCGTGACCGATGCCGGAGAGACGTTGTAGGGGCGGACTCCGGGCATGGCCAAGGCCCAAAGAACGAAATCTATCCAGCGTCTCACGGTCATGGGCTCGTCCAAATCCGCCCAATGGACCTCTCTGAAGACCGCCTCGATCCATCCCCCTAGCTCGGACCGCCAGCGGACCGATGCAGGCGTCTCTTGCCAGCCCCACGTCGGCGAGTGAAGCGGGGCTTGGTTCCCCAGACCGATCTGCACGTGGGCCTGGCGAGCAGGATCCTTGGCCAGGGCGTTGTACAGGTTGCCGGCAATCTCCTCGAGATGCTCGAAGCACTTTTGTTCGCCGACGCCATGGACAACCAGAATGCCGATCCGCCTGTCAGCTAGCATGGTCGCTCCTCCTCAGGTGGCCGGGCCGAACCAGCGTTCCACCGTTTCCTTCAACTGCGCGGCCTCGAACGGCTTCAAGAGGTAGGCCTGAGCGCCCATGTTCACGGCCTGGACCGCCCGCTCCTTGGAGCCGGAGGCGGTGACCATGATGATCGGGATCTCGCTGTATCGCTCCCGGATCAGCCGGAGCACCTCCACCCCGTCCATGTCGGGCATGCCGATGTCCAGGATCATGCCGTCGAACGCCGTGCCTCTGAGGACGTCCAGCGCCGCGCTTCCCCCGCTGGCCGTCTCGACCTCGTATCCGTAGGTGTTCAACCGGTCCATCAGGAGTTGCCGGATGTCCGGGTCGTCGTCCACGACGAGAATGCGTTTGCCGCCCGCCCGCCCGCGGCTCTCGCTCTCCCGCACGGCCGGGCTGAGCGGCACGGTGAATCGGAACGTTGAGCCCTCTCCCTCCTTGCTCTGAACCGAGACGACTCCGCCGTGAAGCTCGACCAGGGTCTTCACGATGGACAGCCCGAGGCCGAGCCCCTTCTCGCCGACCTCTCGCGTCTGGCCGATCCGCGAGAACGGGTTGAAAAGGGTGGGAATGACGTCGGTCGGAATGCCCCGCCCCGTGTCCGTCACGAATACGTGAGCGTGCTGCCCGCCCCTGCTAACCACGACGTTGACGCGTCCCTCGACGGGCGTGAACTTGATGGCGTTGTGCACGAGGTTCGTGAAGATCTGGATCAGGCAGTCCGCGTCGGCCCAGACCTTGATCGGGCTGTCGGGAAAAACCGCCTCGAGCCTCTGTTGCTTCGCCGTCGCCGACGGCCGCAGTTGCTCGACGACATCGGCCGCGAACTTCCGCAGGTCCACTTCAGCCGGGGAGAGGTCGATCTTCCCTTGATCGATGCGGGTCTGGTCCAGCAGGTTGGCGATCATGCGGATCAGGCGGTCGGCGTTGATCCCGATCCTGGCCAGGTAGGTCTGTTGCCTGTCCGACAAGGGGCCGGCGACCCCGCTCAACAAGTTTTCGACGAACCCCTTGACGGACGTGAGCGGGGTGCGCAGCTCGTGCGACACGTGCGACAGGAACATGGACCGGTGGCGGTCGGCCCGTTCCAGTTCGAGTGTGCGCTCGCGCACCTTTTCCTCGAGGCCCACGTAGAGCTCTTCGATTTGATGGTAGGCATCCACGTTGGTCAGGGCGATCGCGACTTGATTGGCGAACGTCACCATCAGGTTCAGATCGTCCATGGACAGGACGCCTTCCTGGGCGCGGTCCACCATGAGAGCGCCGAGGATGCGGTCTTTCACCTTCAGCGGAACCGAGATGAACGACTTGACCTGCGTGAGCGTCGCGAGCTGTTGATTCAAGGGATGGAGGCGCGGCCAGACTTCCCGGATGTCGGTCACGAGCAGCGGGATCCCCTTCAGGAGCACCATCGCCTCGGGGCCGTCGAGGGTGACGGCCGGGACCTCAAGGGAGCTGACGAACGCGGCGACCTCGGGCGACGCGCCGTGAACGTGGAAGTCGTGCGACACCCGCCGTTCCGGATCGTAGAAGCAGATCATGGCCCTGTCGTACTTGAGGTTCTTCACGAGGGTCTGCAGGGCCGATTCGATGATCGTTTCCCGGTCGAGGGTGGAGCTGAAGACCAGACCGGCGTTGTGCAGCGCCGTCAATTGGTTGACCTTTTCCTTCAGCGCCACCGTCGTTTGCTCCTGCTCCAGGTACACGGCGCGGAGCTCTTCGTGTCTCGCCTCGACGAAGTGGAGTTGCTCCTGGATCAGCTCGTCTCGGGTCTTCACGTAGTTCCGGAGGATTTTCAGGCGATAACCGAGCCAGCTCGCCACGGCCGCGGGAGCCGCGACGCTCAGCACGCCGATCAGGGGGAGTCCGGGTAGGAGGAAGTGCAGCACCCCGAAAGCCGTGCATCCGCCCAGAATCCCAACGGCCATCTCGACCACGGGCCTGCGCTGCTGCGGCTCCCAACGGAGCTCCCACGTGCAGCGGTCGTCCCCGTTAACCACGCAGGTCAGGTCGTTGATCACCGCACGTCTTAAGTGGTGAATCTTTTCTGGAACGGCCGCCAGGGCGGCTTTTGCGGACTGGCAGATCAGCTCGGCGCAGGCCTTCCGATAGGGGCCGAACTGCCGGGACACGTCCTCCGGATACCGCATGCTGAGGATGGCGGAGCGATCCGTGACCTGCTCGACGCCGAGGATGAGCGAGGAGAATTTTTCCCCGAAGTGCGGGAACCGCTGGTAGATTTGTTGAACCGTGAACGGGCGCCCGAGCGTCTGGATGATGGCGGAGAGGAACTTCTCTTCTCCGACGTGGGCCGAAAACAGGGGATCGCCCGAGATGTCTTTGCAGATCTCCCCAAGGAAACAGACAAATTCGTAGGAGTAGCTGTTCCAGACGTTTCTCAAAAATTTGGGGGTCACGTGGTAGGCGGGGTCGCGAATCCGCTCGTTGAGCTGCCGACATAGCTCCTGGACCGCCCGTTCGCCTGCTTCGGCACCGTGCCCCCGTGCGACGGTCTCTTCGAGATAATCCACATAAGCGCGAATCTTGACGCCGGTGGTGTCGCGGACCTTCTCGCCGTTAGGCTGCACGCCGAAGGGCCGGTACTCCATGAAGCCTTTTTCAAGGATGCGATGCTCTTTTGACAGCAGCTCAGCCATTACATCATCCGGCCGTTCCGGTCCGGAATGGCGGCGCTCTGGGGATCGAGGGGCAGTGAGGCGTTGCGCCCGCGCGCCCGGTGCGAAGGCGTGCAGGGCAACCGGGAAGCCGAGGCGCCGGGACCAAACATCGCGGTACCCTCCCCGCTGGGTCGGCCCGCCAGGAAGTAAGTAAAGGGCTGCATACTTCTGAAGCGCCGAAAAGGAATTTTTGTCAAGAGGGAATCTCATGGTGCGGCGGGTGACATCTGCTGGCATCCCAGCAACTGGGGTGCCAGGGAGGAGAAACGGCCATTGAGGGCCGAAAAGAGATGGAAAGCCTTGTCGTGGCTCTGAATCGCTCCGCAGGTCAGGCCGTGGATCAGGCTGGGAGGAGGCCGGATCTGTATCCAAGAAGATACGCCATAAAATAAATTGATACACCCAGGCCAGCTTCAATGAATGGGAAGAGAACGGAATGGAGAAGGTGTCCCGGCAGTGTTGCTTCGGATACCGAACGCAAGCTGCAGGGGAGGTTACTGGTGCAGGTGCTTGAGGGCGGCGGCGCAGAGGATGATCAGCACGCCCATCCAGAGCGCGACGCGCTGGAAGGGGATCGGTTCGTTGAGCTGCTCCTCCTTTTCTTCTTCCGTTTCCTCGCCGGTGGCCTCGGTCCGAAAGATCACCGTATAGAGGTAGAGGGTGAGAATACCGAGCACCAAAAGCAGCTTGACGAAGAAAATCGTCAGGTACTTGGCGTGGAGGGGAATGCCGTCGCCGGTCTGCGAGATCAGCAATTGGTTGACGTAGTGGAGGTTGATGCCGCCGGTGAAGAGGATCACGGCCAACAGGATGCCCACCACTTTCTTGTACTGCCGATAGAAGACATCCGCGATCGGCTTGACGTATTCCCTGGGGACGGCCGCCTTGAGTCCCGGAGTCACGGCCATCACGAGAAAGGCCAGGCCGCCGATCCAGATCACGGCCGACATGAGGTGCAGCCAATGGTTGACGATCGGAATGAGCTGATTGAGGTCGGTGAGAACAGCCTGAAGGCCCGTCATTGGTCAATCGTCATGAGTCAATCGTGAATAGCGGAACCACCCTGTACAGTCTCCTCATACCAATGACGCATGACGCGTGACGAATGACGCCTTCTCATATTCAGAACTTGAAGACGGGGGCGTCGTTGCCGAAGCGCTTCTTCCGGAGCTCTTCCATCAGCTCCACGGTGATCACCGGAATGCCCTGTTCGCGCGCGTGCCGCTCGACCCCCTTCTTGACCATCGCACGGAGGAAGTAGGGGATCCGGTTGAGCCGGGTCTGCGCCGCCTCGTCCCAAGCCGCCGGACAGTCCTCCGGCGTATTGAAGGCGACCCGCACCTTGTCGCCGCCCTTCGGCGTGTAGAGGCACCACTGGTCTTCGTCCAGCCAATCCCCGTGGTCCACGTAGGGCCGGGCGCGGCACCCCCCGCAGATCTCGCTGTATTCACAGTCCCCGCACTTTCCCTTGAGGTGGGGATAGCGGAAGGAGTCGAAGATGTCGGACTTTTCCCACAGATCCACGAAGCTCTTCTCGCGGATGTTTCCCGCCGACAGCGGCATGTAGGGACAGGGCGTGAGCTCGCCGTTCGGCGTGACCCGGGCGTAGTTGGTGCCGGCCAGGCAGCCCCCGCCCATGTACCCTTGCGCCTTGGTGATCGGAGAGTTGGGATCCTTCTCGTAGGCCAAGCGCTTGAAGTGCGGCGCACATCTGGCCCGGACGAGCATGTCCTTGTACCGGTCCTGGCACTCGACCAGGTAGCCCAGGACTTCCTCGTACTGGGCCGGCGTGATGTCGGTCAGCTCCTCGCCCCGGCCGGTGCAGACCATGAAGAAGACGTTCAGCACCTTGGCGCCCAGACCGTGAGCCCATTCGACCACGGCGGGCAGCTCCCGGTAGTTCATCGGCTGGGCGCTGAAGTGGATCTGGAACTGGAGCCCGTTACGCTTGCAGGCTTCGATTCCCGCGACGGCGGCCTCCCAGGACCCGGGGACCCCGCGGAACGCGTCGTGTTTGCGGGAGTCGAGCGAATCGATGCTGATCCCCACGCCCATCACGCCGATTTCGACCAGCTCCTTGGCCAGCCGATCGTTGATCAGCATCCCGTTGGTGCCGAAGACGACCATGAAGCCCGTCCGCACCGCGTGTCGGGCGATGTCCAGGATGTCAGGACGGGTGAGCGGCTCGCCGCCCGTGATGACGAGCAGGCAGCCGCGGTTGACCTCGGCGATCTGGTCGATGAGCCGGTAGCACTCGTCGGTGGTCAGCTCGTCCGCTCCGCCGCCGGCCTTGGTGGTGGCGTCCAGGTAGCAATGGGCGCACTTCAGGTTGCAGCGCTTGGTCAGGTTGAGGGCGACGAGGAAGGGCTTGAAGTCGTCGACGGTCCGGCCGTCGGTTGGCGGCGAAACGAAACGCGTGACCTGCCCCTCAAGGGAGCCGAGCTTGCCGGCGAGAGCCGAAAAATCAAAGACCGGCAGGGACTTACCCATTGTGACCGGTTCCGGACTGGGCGGACGACGCCCCGGCTCCCGTCAGACGCTCGATGACGTCCTTCAGGTTGCCGGTCTTCATCGCCTCCTCCATCGCGCCCTTGGCCTGCTCGATGCCCTCGTTGGCGACTTCGATCGTGATGACCGTCGCCCCGACCTTCTCCGCGTGCTTCTGGATCAGCGCGCGGGTGCAATCGCGCATGAAGCCGGGCGGCACGCGGTCGAGCCGGGCCTGGGCCTCTGGAGTCCACGTGTAGGGGGCGGGTGAGGACATGGAGCCACCTCCGTGTTCGCCGGAACCGTTGACATGGCCATTCCCTTCGCCGAGCAGGGCTTCCGCCGCAGCCGACGTGCCGGCGCCCTTGTTGGCGAAGATCGGGGTGTAGTCCTCGGCCGCTGCTTCCTTGATCATCGGCGCTGCGAACTCGAGCGTGATCGTGGTCATACCAAGCTTTCTGGCGCTCTTTTCGATCTTGGCCTTGGCACGACGCCGCTGGAAGCCGGCCGGCACGGCCCGGATGGCTTCCTTGGCGTCCTTGGTCCACTGCATCGGGACGTCGTCGTAGGCCAGCTCGGTCTCCAGCGTCCCTTCGGCCTTGGCCGCCGCCTCGAAGATGCCCTTGTCCACCTGCCTGAAGCGACCGCCCTCGGCTCCGCAGACCGGGCACTTGACCGGCGTGTCGCCCTTCCCGACGTAGCCGCAGCCGTCGCAGACGAAGTAGGTCTGGTTCATCCGGTCCAGGTAGGCCTGCATGCCGGGGCTGACCGCCGGCGCGGGCTTCTCCTCCACGATCCGGGTCATCATGCCGCTGAGCGTGGAGCCCATGAGGTCCTTGGCCACGGCGTCGTCCGCCTGCATCTTGTTGCGGTCGATCCCCGCCGCGTCCAGGCTGCCGCCCAGCGCCTTCATGGCTTCCAGGGCGCCCTTGGGCAGGATGTGGCCGACGGCGGCGTCCACGACCGAGTTGCTGATGATCGTGTGCCCCTTCTCGATCGCGTACCGGTGGATCGCGGTCTTGGCCACCCCGCGGGCGAACACGGGAATCCTTTCCATCCGCGCCAGGGCCTCCTCGGTCCAGGCGATCGTGTACTCGGCCTGCGTGTCGATGGGCGGGGTGTACTTGCGATTGGAGATCAGGATGTTGCACGGGGCGGCCCGGAGCAGGTTTTCCGTGTTGCTGCCGATGTCCATGTCCTCGTCGCTGTGCACGCCGATGCGGCCGACGATGAGCAGCCACGGCTGCTCCTTGCGGACGTACTGGATGACCTTCTCGAACGCCTTTCCGTCCAGCAGGGTGGTCTTGATGTCGGTCTGCTCGGCCTGGGCGACCTCCCGGGAGATGTCCAGGTGGGACTGGTAGATCTTGGCCAGGCCGCTGTCGATGATCTCCTCGTGCAGCTTCTCCTGTTCCTTGAAGCGGAAGACCTTGCCGGCCTCCTCGTTCAGCACCCCGGCGATGCTGTGGAACGCCGCGTAATGGAAGTAGGGGTCGAAGGCGGAGATGGCTTCGACCGGCATGTTCAGGGCCTTGCCCAGGCTCAGGCCGGTCATCAGCCCGCCGAACGAATAGGCGCTCCCGTCCACCGCCACGACGATCTTGCCGGTCGGCACGGGGCTGGTGTTCTTGACGATGAGCATGTCGGAGGTCCGCACGCGCCGCACCACCCGCTCGGTGTTGCTGCCGATGACGCTGTCCTTGACCGCGCCCACTCCGAGCGCGCCCATGATGACGAGGTCGTACGCGTTGGCATTGATGTCCTCGGCCAGCACCTTCCAGTTGCGTCCCTCCAGCGAGCGCCGCTCGAGCGGGAGGTTGGCCTCGGTGCATTTCTTGTCGACGAAGTCCAGGTAGGAGTCCGTGATGATCTGCAACCCGCGGGTGATGAGGGAGTCGTGGATCTGGCGCTGCCGGTCCAGCTCCTTTTCGTCGTGGTATTCCTCCGGCAGGCCGGCCTCCATCTGTTTGAACCGTTTATCGTGCATCTTGGCGGCATAGACGTGGCTGCCGACGATCTTGGAGCCGAACATCTTGGCCAGCCGGACTCCCAGGTCGACGGCGGTATTCGAATAGTCCGAATTGTCGACCGGGACATAAATGGTCTTGTACATCTGACAGGCCTCCTTACCCGCCCCTCCGGCCTCCCGCGCAGACGGGGAAATCGTCAAGAAATCTCGATGATTCCGACGGAGCAGGGGCTAACAAGAGCGAGCATGATAGCACCGCAAAAGGGGGGAATGCAAGCAAGGATATGGGGGGGTTAGCGGGTGGGGG